>JBOGNK010000010.1:0-82307 GCA_050747085.1 Candidatus Acidiferrales bacterium | reverse complement strand
GCTCCTTTCGACCGAAGTCGGCTTCGGTCCTCCAATCAGAGCTTACTTCGCCTCCGATCGGAGCCTTCGTTCTTATCCAATCAACGCTCGGTTTGTGAGCATGGACCTTTTCCCCTGATGGCCAAATACGCACGACAGTCCAGGTACTCTTTCTCCGCAACGCAGTCCTAGTGACATGGTTCACCCATCATGTTGACCGGCTAATCGCCACACCCCGACGATTAAAATTGCCGTCAACTCGCTGACAATAAAGGAGAAAAGATTTTCTAACCGCCACAGGTTCAGCATTTTTCTTCGCCAAATCTTCGCCTCCTCCGAAAACGCGGCGAGGGTGCATCCACTCCGGAAGCGGCTAACCCTAACAACTCATTGTCGCCAGTTAGTTGTGGTTTCATGTAAACTATGCGCGGTCGTGGAGCTTCAATGACTCTTGCTCAAATACACGGAACGAACAACGGCGCCAAGACGCTGGTTCGCGTCCGCCCGCGCGGATTTTGTGCCGGGGTAGTCCGCGCAGTAGATATCGTTGAACTTGCCCTCGAAACTTACGGTCGCCCGGTCTACGTTCACCACGAAATCGTGCACAACCGTTATGTAGTGGACCAGCTTCGCCGCCGTGGCGCGATTTTCGTCGAATCAATCAGTGAAGTCCCTACGGGTGCGGTACTGGTATTCAGCGCGCACGGCGTTCCGCCGCGCGTTCGCACCGAAGCACAGGAGCGCCAGTTGCGTGTGATTGACGCGACGTGCCCGCTGGTGACGAAAGTCCACCTCGAAGCGCTGAAATTCGCTCGCGAGGGCCGCACGCTGATCCTGATCGGGCATCGCGATCACCAGGAAATCGTGGGCACGTCGGGCGAAGCGCCGCTGCAGACAGTGGTAGTAGGCAGCGTGGAAGAAGTGGATCAACTAGAAGTGCCGGATCCGAATCGACTCGCCTTCCTGACGCAGACTACTTTGTCCTTATACGATACACAGGAGATTGTCGCTCGCCTTCGCCAGCGGTTTCCAACTATCGTAGGGCCCGCGTCCGATGACATTTGTTACGCGACGCAGAACCGGCAGGAAGCCGTGGAGGCGTTGGCCCGCGAAGTGGAATTGATTCTCGTGGTCGGCTCGGCGAACAGTTCGAATTCGAACCGACTCGTAGAGGTGTCGAAGCGCGCAGGCGTTTCGGCGCGGCTGATCGAGGACGCCAACGATCTGGATTCGTCCTCGCTGGAAGGCGTGAAGACCGTGGGCCTTACGGCGGGAGCTTCTGCGCCCGAAGTACTGGTGGAACAAGTGAGCCAGCGACTTTCAAAGCTCGGGTTCACGAATCAGCGCGACCTCGACTTGATTCGCGAAGACGTGCGATTCGTTCTGCCGCCCGAATTGGCGGCGCACCAGCGGTCTGCCTGACCGGCAGCGGCCTATTCCCTTTCAGCGGGGCGGCAAAACACGTATCAATGGAGCGGATGAGTGGCGGTTAAGATTGTCCGCCAACCGAATAAGATTGCTTTATTGGGCGCGCCCACCAGCGCGGCCGCGCTCTCGGCGGGGCACGAAGGTGCGCCGGTCGCACTCCGCAACGCGGGCCTGATCGAACGGCTTGAGTCGGTCGGTTATCAGGTGACGGACCTCGGCGATGACCGCCCCCAGGTTTACAAACCCGATGAGGGGAGCCCGCGCGCTCGAAATGTTCGGGCAGTCCTCACCGCGCTCGAAGCGCTGAAACCGCGCGTAGAGCAAGCCGTCAAATCCGCTGCGTTACCTCTCATCGTCGCAGGCGATTGCTCGGTTGCGTTGGCGACGGTGGCGGGTGCCCGCCGTTATTTTCGCCACGTCAGCATGATTTATATGGACCGGGATGCGGACCTGAATACGCCGGCGACAACGCCTTCAGGCTGCGTGGATGGAATGGTGGTTTCGCATCTTGGCGGACGCGGCGCCGCAGAACTCGTCCGGTTTTGGGGCGAACCGCCGCTGGTTCGCGAGCCTGATCTGGCGCTCTTTGGGACTGACCGCATAGATCCCAGCGAAGAGGAAGTACTGCGCCGGTCGCCGCTGCGAATTTTTGACGCGGACGAGATCAGGCGCAGGGGCGCTTCCGCAACAGCGAAAGTTGCGCTTGATCGAATTCACGCGAACAACTCCGAGTTCATTCTGCATTTCGACGTTGACGTGATCGACGGCTTTGCAGCCACAAACTATCCTGGCTCAGGGGGACTCACGCTCGATGATGTCCGCGAAGCGCTCGATGTATTCGTGCAGGAGAAGAATCTCGCTGCAATTGAGGTGACCGCTTACAATCCGGCGAAGGATCCCGATGGTGCCGCGGCGGCAACGATAATCGATCTGCTCACAGGCGCTCTTGAGAAGCGTCTCCAGACCTTCAAGAGTCCTCCTTCCGAGATAGCGGCACCGCCTGCGACACATGCGTCACCGGCGCCGTCGGATGTAGCAGCGGAACCGGAAGACTCTTTGCCACCGTCCGAGGCATTGCCCCAAGTGCAACCTGGAACGAGATGTTCGTCAGATTCCCCAGAAAACTCTGATGCGGGGGAGACTCAGTCCGAAGCGAGGGGTGCTGCAGCCCACGCTGCGGACTCTGCGTCGACTCTTGAATTGACTGGCGAGCCGCCGCAACCATCCGAGCCTTCCAGCGTGCCTAGCGAAGAATCTCCGAAGCCCTCTGACGACTCCAGCGAACCTGGCGCTTGAATTCCGAGACAAAAATGAAGTTCCCCGACGTGATCGTGTTCGACGTTGACGGCGTCCTTGTCGACGTGCGCGGTTCGTTCCAGAAAACCACCTTGGAAACCGTCGAATTCTTCACCGGTCAACAGGTCACCCGCGCGCAGCTGCACGAGTGGAAAAACAAATCGGGCTACAACGACGACTGGAAGCTGTCGACGGCATGGATTCATTCTCTGGGAGGCGACGCGCCATACAACGAGGTGAAGGCAAAATTCGTGGAACTTTACTGGGGCAAGCAGGGCGACGGCAACGTAAAGAATGAGAAATGGGTGTTATCGCGAGAGGCCATGCAAAGACTTGCACAACGATCTGAGCTCGCGCTGTTCACCGGCAGAACGAAGGGTGAGCTTGAATATACACTCGAGCGTTGCGAATGCCGCGCTTTGCTGTCGCAGATCGTGACGGTGGAGGACGTAAAGCTGCCGAAACCGGATGCTGAAGGACTTATAAGAATTGCAAATGGGCGGGACCCGCAACGGATCCTGTACGTTGGCGACAATGTGGATGATGCGTTGGCAGCTCAATCGGCGCGAATCCCATTTGCAGGCGTGCTTCCGAGTGACGGCGAGGAACGGCCCCGGCGGGCCAAGCGCCTACAACAGCTGGGAGCGTTGGTTATCTTTTCCGAGATCAATGAGTTAGCGCCCTGGCTGCTGTCAGGCTCACATCGCAATTTCGAGAATCCAATCGGTACGCCGCCGGGCTGATAGGACTAAACGACCAGTAGCGAACAGGACACCGGTACCATTGCCCGGAATTCCCTTTCCTCTCATATTTCTAGGAGCGGGCCACGCGCCTTGCTAACTATGCAACGCGTCACAGACAAACGAGCTGCAGCTGCGCGCGCTTTTGTGCGCAGCCTGAACATCCTGCTGAAGTTTGCAAAGATGTACGACTTCGGGCACCCGCGAACTGCGCGGCAATATGAGACTGCGTGGACGGAATTACGGGTGGCGATCGGCGACGGAGACTCGGGATTGCTGCTTGCGGTGTCGGGCGATCAGCTGCTGGTGGATGGCAGTCCGCTGGAAGCGGCGGCCGCGGAGAAGAGCTTTGCTCGCATGCTTTCGTCGGCAGGCATCGCGAGCATCTATTTCGGCGCGAAAGTGAACCAAGCCAGCTTGGCGAAATTTGTGCGTGCTTTCCCAACGGGAACCAGCTCGAAGCCCGCGCAGCTTGCCGAGCAATTGAAATCTGCGCTGCATGGCGACCGGAACATTCACGTAAACGAAGTGTGCTTTGTGCCGGCCGACTCCGCAGTGGCCAAGACAACAGTGGCGGCACAACTTGCCGCTCGGACGCTTGGCCTCACCTCTCAGCAGCAAGATGAGATGCTGAACGATCCGGAAAAATTGCTGAAGTTGATCATCGCTGCGGAGGGGATGAAATCAGGGACCGGTCCGGGCAATGGACCGGGCGAAGGGCCGGGTCTGGGGCCTGGTGATGGTTCCGGAACAGGCGGGGGAGCTGGTAGCGGCTCGGGCAACGGGCCCGGTTTCGGGTCTGGTACTGCGGCCGGGGGTGGAGCAGGTTACAAATCGCCTTACAGCGGCGCTTCGGAACAAATCGAATCGCGCAGTGAGAACCCATGGCGGATGTCGCGCCCTGGTGCAGCCCCTGCTTCAGGACGTGGCGCAGGGAGAGGTCCCGGAAACGGGAGCGTGGGAGGAGTGGCTAGTGTCGTACCGGGCTCATCGGGCGGAGAGAAACTTCGCGGGGACCAGGCGGTTAGCGCAGGAAGCCCCAGCGCGCAGAATTCGGGCAGTACGGCCGGTTGGAACATTGTCGGCACCGGCGACGAAGGTGGTCTGAGGACTGAAATTGATGCGAACGCCGGCGGCTTCTGGCTGAAAGATTCCTTCGGTGGGCCGTCATCGAAGAAAGGTACAGCCAGCGGTCCGATGCCAGAAAATGCAGTCCTGGCTGGGCTGGCGGCAGCGATCGCACGAACGGCGGAGGCGGACAGCAGAGATGCGGCCGGCCCGTCTGGATTCTCGACAGAGACCTCGGGATTGCCCGGTCAGTCCGGCGGCTTTGCCTCGCCTAGCCGATGGGCAACCGCAACGTCGGCTCTTCGCAGTTCACGAGCGGGAAGAAAACAGCATAGCTCTATGACGCTCGAAACCGGGCTGATGTCGTTGAGCGAGGACGAACTTCAGGGAATCTTGCAAATGCTGGCGCAGATCGCCCGAACGTCCGGCGAAGGGCAGATCGACGCAAGCGCTTTCCAGTCCCGGCTGTCGCACTTATCGCGGCGCGCGCGCTTCACGGTGAGTCAAGCGCTGTCGGCTCTGGCGGCCCAGGCACCTTCCCAGTCTGCAGACAAACCAACGCTGCTCAAGCTGGCCGAGCATATCGCAGTCCGTTTTGCGATTGAAAACTACGAGCGCGGGGACATCAAGGTCAACGCGGTACAACAGCTCCTGAGTGAGATGAACCAGGAGATCGACGCACTGCGGAAAGTGGTCGGCGCCTACGAAGAAAAAATGGCTGAAGCCGGCATCGAAGTGCCGGCGCACCAAGACGCCCTGGCCGAGCAGTTCTGGGCGCAAGTTCCGGACGAGAAAAAGCGGGCGGTACTGAACTCCGATGACGCCTGGTGCATTCCGCCGATCCGCATTCGCGAATTCATAGAAGGGTTGCGCACGAAAGGCGAAGCCGAAGCCGCCGATCAGATCCTAGCCGGATACATGGCTTCTATAAGGAACCGTTCAGTTGATGTCCGCCGACACGTGGCGATGGGCTTGGCGGAACTCGCTGTACTTTATGCCGCAAATGAGAAGTTGCTCACGGAAGCAATCCGGCTAACCGGCGTACAGGTGATCGAGGAGACGGAAGCCGAACTGCAAAGCCTCGTGAGCGCGGCATTCGTTCGTCTATCGCAGGAAGCCGGCAGGAAGAGGTCCTATCCGGGCCTTCAGCGGTCGATCGAATTGGTCGGTTACATTGAGAGTGAGCGACCGAACGTCGGACAGTCTTTGCGGCCACGAATCGGTGTGGAGAGCCGCCTGTCCGAATTCGTCGATGAAGCCTTGCGTTCGGGCGAGATGCCGGCCGGGTTGAGAGACCTGCTGCGCCGAATGCCTGATCCAGCTTCGGAACAGATCGCGTCACGGTTCTCGCGGGCCGGCTTGCGCGAAGACTGCAACCTTCTACTTTCCATGCTCGATGCGCTTGGACCCGAAGCACTCGAGCACTTGCGAACGATTCTGCGGGAAGGTCCGGCAAGTGAAGCTATCGATACAGTTGGGGTTCTCGCGCGTCTGGATCCGGAGACTCTGGTGCAATTCCTGCCGGTGCGAATGCGTGACTGGAAACGCACGGCACATGACCGGGTCGTCAGGCAAATCGCGAGCAGCGGTTCAGCGGAGCGTGGCCGGCTGTTGCTCGAAATATTCGACGAAATGGACCAAGTGATTCGTCCGTTGGCAGTGGACGAAATCGGGATGACCGGTGAACAGATCGCTAATATGCGTCTACTGCGGCTCGCCGAAGAGCCGGCGGCCAAGGGGCAATCTGGATACCTCCGATTGAAGGCGATCGAAGCGTTAGGTCGGCTGCGGACGATGGCCGCCGAAGCCACGTTGCGGAAAATCGCGGAAGCGAAAAAGGCATTCCGGTGGGCGCATCCTTCCGAACTGCGTCTGGTCGCCGCACAAGCGATGCAGAAGATCGACCCCGACTGGGTGCGTGCCTTCGTGCCGCGCAGCGGACTGAGTACCGCGGAATTCTCGATCGAGCCGCTCGATCCCGATCCGAATTCATCGGCCATTCGCCAAAGACGTTACCCGCGATTGCGGTTGGAGTATCCCGTAGCAGCAAGCACAACTGGGCTGAAGGAAAACTGGCAGATTGAAATCCCCGAGCTGACTTTGGGCGGCGGCGTGGCCGTCTGCGAACAAAGTTTGCACCCAGGCAGCCTGGTAGGCTTGCGGTTGAGCGCCGAACAGAAAAACATAAGGGCGCAAACGATTGTCCGCGACGCAAATACGCAAGCCCGGGCATTCGAACTGGTCGATATCGAGCTGGAGGACCGCGCGAAGTTGCGCAAGTTGCTGGTTCAGCTCGGTAATGCCACGAAACAGGCTACGCCCAACGACCGGAACCGTCGCAGCACTCGAACAATCTTGTCGAACCCTTCCTGAAATTCTTGATTGCGAGCTTAATTTTGATTTTGTAACGCGCGCAGTCTTATTTGCTGCACGAGCAGCGAACGTGATCGGCGCCCACCGCGCCCTGGTGCGCAGGATGGCGATTGTAGGTCCATTCCTTCCAGCCCACGTTCATTTCCTTCGCGAGGAAGCCGTGCTCTGCCAACTGCAGAGCCATCTTTGCGGAGATCTGTCAATCCTGTGACCAGCAGTAGGTGATGATCTCCCTCTCTTTGGGCAGGAGTGAGACCGCTTGCTGCAGGTCGGATTCGGCGATGCTCCACGCACCGGGAATGTGGCCGTTCGCAAAAGCTTCTCTCCCCCTGGTGTCGAGAAGTACAAAGTCGAAAGGCGCGGTGCCTTCAACGGCTTTCAGTACATCGTTGCGTTGCTTTTCTGCGTGGAGTTTATGAGCGAAATAGTCGCGGTTCGCGCGAATTTCATCCGCTGAGAATGCCATGAGAACCTCCTAGGGAAAGGTGATCGTCTCCCATCATTATACCCAGAGCGCAACCGAGCGACGGCCATCAGTCTGAGGATCGAGAGCTGATGATCTCTGGTGTGCGCGCCTCGCTGTGGACGGTGCTCTCGGTGTGTCCGAGAGATCCCAGCGCGATGGCCGCCACGAATACAATCGCCAGGACGAGAGCACCAACGAGAAGAAACATGGTTCGCCTGGTCAATAAAGCGAGCCAGCCGACACCTGAAAGGACGCTGGCGAGCGCGAAGAAAACGAGAGCGACATTGCGGGATTGCCATCCCCGGGCAAGCAGCAGGTCATAGCTGTGACAACGGTCACCCTGAACGACAGGCCGTGCGTGCCGAAACCGGCGAGTGATGGCCAAGCCAGCGTCGAGCACAGGAAGTGCAGCGACAAAGATCGGAAATAGCGCGACTGACGAACTCGCGGGGTTTGACCGATAGAAGTCGAGCGCGAAAAAGGCGATGCCGAACCCGAGCAGGGTGCTCCCGGCATCCCCCATGAATAATTTTGCTGGAGCGAAATTCCAAACGAGAAAACCGCCGCATGCGGCCGCAACGCTGACCGCCAGAGTAGCTGCTACAGAGCCTTGCGCGCGACCTGACGCAACAAAGAACGCGAGCGCGGCGATAGCTGCAAGCCCCGCGGCAAGACCGTCCGCGCCGTCCACGAAATTCCAAGAATTCACTAGAACGATGACGGCGAACGCGGTGGCGATCAGGCCCGGGATCTCGCCTAACACATCCGGAAACCCGTAGCCCGCATGCCAGAGCAGGAATGCTGCGACGATTTGGGAAATCAGGCGCACGGAAGGAGGCAATGATCGGATATCGTCCAGCAGGCCAGTGGACCAAACGAGAGCGAAACCCACGACCACTAAGGAAGAATGTAGTTCGAAATGTCCGGCAACGAGCATTGCAGCGGCGATTGAGATGGCGATTGCCACGCCGCCCAAACGAGGAATCGGGCGATTGTGAATCTTCAGCGGGCCAGGGTGATCCAGTAGTTGAAGGCGTTTGCAAGCGGCGCCGACGATCGGGCTAAGCGTCAAACAGGTGATGAATGCTATGCTCGCAACCTCGGCCTCGCTCGGCGTCACGGCAACACCGAATGCATCAACCGGCGGAGGTGGTGCATACGAACGCGCCGGGCCTTCCGCAAAATGCCTCGCAGGCCGCTTTGCTGAAATGCCCTTCGCGTGTCCCGCGCATAGAGGCGCACGAGACCGGACGAGATTTCGGCATGAAAATGCCGAGCGCAAGAGCCATCGGCAATGGGCGCGGAGAGTCGCCTGAAACGATCCAATACAGCCTCGTTCGCGGCGTCAGCTGGTACCGTGCCGAAGCCGTGCCGGTCGAGAAGCAGAGGTCGCAGTTCCAGCCGAGCAAGGTCTGCGTTCCCATCCAGCGCGGCGACAACGATCAGCCCCTCGCCTTCAACCGGTGACGAGATGAATCCTGAAACGATACTTCCTAGGCCGTAGAAGGAGAACGCAGGCGGTCTTTTGTCGCGCCCGATGGATTTCGCGCCGCTGATCCGGTGCGAGTGCGATGCGGCCACGACATCGAAACCGGCGTGAGCAATAGCGTCCATCAACTGCAGATCTTCAGGGGATGGATAACTTGTCCGGAGGCATCCAGCATGCAGGAGTGCGATGGCGAACTGTGCTCCGCACTGGTTCATCTGTTTGAGTGCCTCTCGCGCACGCTTCACGGTGGCGGGCTCTACGCCTGGCCTCGTGGGCGTGGCTGGATTGGATGTCGCCCGAGCGGCAGCCCAGAATCCCACGCGAATGTTCTGCGGACCCTGCCAGAGGAAAACTTCCGGCGCGGTTTCGAGTGTGTGGCCGGCGCCAAGCGCAGCAAACCCGCGGGTAACAATCGCGCTACGCGTGCGCTGAACGCCCGCAGGTCCAAAATCGTAAGTGTGATTGTTCGCGATGCCGACAACGCTGGCGCGAATGGCTGCTAGATACTCAAGACACGTGCTGGGCGCGGACACGATGTCGCCGAGACCATCGAGGGGGCGCGGTGCGAGCCCCGCGGTGTTGATCGGGCATTCACAATTCACGAAGGAAAGTGTGACGTCGTCGAAATGCGGAGCGAGCCTTTGAGCCATCCGTTGCCAATCTTTGTCGTTTTCAAGGCGCGGCCTTTCGGCGGCGAATTTCCATGCAGGCAGAAAATCGCCGACGATGGCGACGCGAGCGACGACGGTTCGGTTCCGATCGGATTGCCAGAGGATCATGGACGCTCCTCGACGGACGAGAAGCTCATGCGACAGCTTTCGAGGTAACCCAGTTCCAGACGCGCCGGCGCATCGGGTGCATCCACATCGACGCGACGATCATTAGCAGCGCAACGGGGATTCCGAACGCTATCCGGTCCGAAGCAAGCGGACTTGCTTGTTCGATTGCAAACAGCGGAACGAAGAAGATGATTGCTGAGGCACTCACGGCCAATATGCTCGCGCTCTGCGGTGGAACAAGCGTGCGGAAAGGAATCCGATTTTCGATGTGGTATGCAGCGATGATGATAGCGTAGCCGGCGATTAGCGATGAAACTGAGGCGGCGACAACCGCAGTTCCTCCTAAGGCCTTGCCCAGAACGACGCCAAGTACCACGTTGAGAATTGCTGTGAGTACGCATCCTGCTGCAACCCAACGCAGGGCGCCCGTAGCGAGATCAACGACATATGCCGGATTGCTTAGAACGTTGACGAGCCAGCCCACCGCAAGCAGCGCTACGAATTCCATGAAAATCGGCTCGTAGCGGCCGAGCCATATCACTGAGACGAGTGGGCTCACAATTACCACACAGGCAAACACAGGAACTCCGAGGTAGAAAATCAGACGATAGGACTTCTCATACACGGCCGGAACGACTAGGGGATCGCGCTCCTGGAGGCTCGAAATGGTCGGGATCAGCACTTGATTTGATTGAACGAGTAGCTCTCTGGCAGTGACGACGAGGCGGCTCGCCAAGTCGTACAGCCCAGTCATCCCCAGCCCCCCGAATTTTGTCAGCAGCGCTTTCGTGACTGGTTCACGGATCGACTGGCTGACAGTGATCAACTGAAAATGAGCTCCGTAGCCAGCCATCTCGCGAAAAAGCGTTCGGCTCCATGTTCGAGGCAGCATCGGAAGAAGCGGAACCCGACGCTTCAGGAGAATCCAAAGCGCGAGGAAGCAGACGGCGGCTTGCGCCAGCTGCGCATAGCCAAGGCCCAACAGCCCGTGTCTGGGCACAAATGCGAAAGAAAGAAAGAGGTAAAGAGCTGATCCGCCCAGGTCGACGTAATTACATTCGGTGATGAGCTCGTGGCCCGCGAGTCCGGCCTGCAGAACACTGCCGGTCACGTTAATCCAAAGCGACGCGACTGCGTATGGGAAAATCGCGTACGCGGCAGCCACACTTGAATGCGGCAGCACCAGCGCGAGAGCCCATTTCGCAACTGGATATAAGGCGAGGAGCACAATCGCCAGCGCAATGCCGAGAGATAGTTCGGCGGTTTGCACAAGAGCCGAAACGTCCGCGGACGCATCGCGAGCGGCATACTTGGCGACGAATTTGACGATACTTGTGGAAAACCCCTGATTTGCGAGCGCGACTACCGACGTGGTGGCCAGCACGAGCGACCAGATTCCAAGCCCGCTCAAACCGATAGCGCGTACGAGAAAACGATAGAGAAAAAAGAGGATCGCTGCGTTACATGCGATCTGCGCGGATGTCGTCACCGCGTTGAGGACGATCTGGCGACGGTTCATGGTTCAGTCCGCTGAAATCCCGTTGTTCGTTCTGCTGACTTCGTGGCAATCCGGTCAGGCTCCCATAAACCAGAAACGTGCCCGGTGATACCTTTCAGAATTCCAATCGCTGCCGCTATATTCACAACCGCGAACGACGCCGGCACGGAGAAAACGCGGGCCCGAACCTTGTCCTGGAAGACAATTCCAACGACAGCTGCCGCGCAAAACCCCAGAAGTAGAGTTATCGCGACTCGGAAAATCGAGCGATCGAGCAGAAATAAAACGCTCACAAACATTACGAGCGCGAGATACGGAACAGACCAACGAAGCAATTTGTGAGAGCAGAGAGCAATTGCAGTCGAACCGTAACGGAACGGATTCAGTAGATCGCGATTTTCGAGGAGCGCACAAAAATCCTTGCTGACAATACGAATTTTAAGGCGGAGCAACGCCCGAAGGCTCGTTTGCGCAAGAGAAGTGATGGGGCGTGCACGAAGTTCGAGGACGTTTCGCATGCCATTCCGCAATATTGAAAGTGGTAGAACGAAATCGTCGCCGTGATTCGGCGCGAGTGGCTTCCAAAGGGCACTTCGCACCGCGAAGAGAGAGCCGGAGGCCATAGCGAGCAGCCCGCGATCGCTTTCGGCCTTCCGCAACCATGTTTCGTACCTGAGATAGAGGCCTTCGTTTGCTGCCGTACCCGTGTCGGCCATATTGCTATATCCTGGCGCGCCGGTAACAAGGCCTACTCGAGCATCGCTAAAATGTTGAACCAGGCAGCGGAGAGAATCCGGCGCCCAGAGGCAGTCCGCATCGGTGAAAACGAGAATCGAACCGTTAGCAAACTTAACGAGGGCGTTCTGAATGGCGCTTTTCCCGCGGTGTTGCGGGAACGAAACCAAGCTGACGGCGTCGTTGCGAAAGCGCTCGACAATTTCCTGCGTGCGATCCGAAGAGCCGTCACTACCAACGAATATTTCCATGCGGTCGCGCGGATAATTACAATTCAGAATGTTGCGAATCGTATCTGCGATGGCAGCTTCTTCGTTATGCGCAGGGATGATCACACTGATGTCCGGACAGGATGCCGCGGAACTATCGGCCTGAGGTCCGGTGCCATCGGCCGGCCGCGATTCCTTCGTGCGCCCAAACAAACCGCAACTCAATGCCAGCGGATAGCCGAAATACACCCACGCGATCAGACCGGCACAGCAGCAGAACAGACTGAGTATTGCGAGGTGCATCGTCACGCTGCCGCTTCCGATGTGCTTCGTTCAACGCGTCCAGGGGACAGCAGATCGCGGTATGAAATCAGCCGAATTTTCCGGCGCTCAATCACATCGAGCAGGTCACGGTCCGTGAGGCAGATCAGTTCTCGTTCGCGCTGTGCGTGGATCGCATCCGTTTCAGAGAAGCCGCGTTCGAAGATCCCAGGATGGCAAGCGAGTTCGAACGTCCCAGGAGGAAGGCTTTCTAAGGCAGCTTTCCAGCGCTCGCGAATGTTCATTGCGCCATCGCAGTGGTCCGGCGAAAGCGCGACTCGGCTATCGGGCGATTCGAACCGACGGAAAATGATGCACTGCAACAGACGGCGGTACGCCTGAACGAACAGGCGGCGAAGCGTGCCACCGCCGTACGGCGCGCCTACGACGTTGCTCGTTGGCCACTCAGCGCAATTACACGCCCGCATAGTGGAAATGCCTTCGGCTTCGAGCGCTCGGGCAAATGCCCCCGCCGCTGCCAGATAGATGTGCATGTGGTGGTGAGAATCCGCGTGTGATAAGGCAATGCCGTGTTGCCTAGCCCAACGGATTTGCGCGCGAAATTCGTTTTCAATCTCAGCGTGGGCGACGCGCCAGGTCCACAACCGTTGCGCCATTTCGGGCGGAGGATAGAAATTTCCATCCGATCCAATCAGAGTTGAGACCTCGCGTGCGCGCAGGAGCGGACGTCCCTGGCAGATGTTCAGGTGAACGCCGACCGCTAGGCTTGGAAAGGTAAGTGCTCGCGAAAGAGCGTATTCCGCGGCCGGCATGTTGGCCATCAGAGATGCGCTCGTTAGGAAGCCGTATCTGTGCGCAATGATAACGGCATCAGTGACGCCGCGGCTCATTCCGAAATCGTCCGCATTGACGATCAATCGGATCCCGCTCATGGCGCTGCCATCTGATTCACGATCAGCGGGATTTTGCCGCCTGGACTCTTGAAAGGCTCTAACGCGAGGCTCGCGATCACTTCCATGCGCGGCCCAAGCAAGTCTTGAAGGCCTGCGCGGATTTGCATCATTTCCTCGAGTGCATCACCGTTGCTTGCGACGGCGCGCACTACGACGCGCTCGCGGCGCTCGTGGATAAACTGGCAAAAACGCAGTGACGCGGAATGCTTCAGTAGCTGGTTTAGCGCGCGTGGCGAAAAGACGCGGCCATCGGGACAGTGCAAAAGATCGCTCTCGCGAGTGATCGTGGGAACGACCAGCGGAAAGGACCGGCCGCACGGACACGTGTTTTCGGAGAGCCAGCGACCGCGATCGCCAATCCGGTAGCGAATCAGCGGCATAGCGGAATTGATGAAACTCGTCCACACGAGATGCCCTTCTTCTCCGGGCCCGCAGGGTTCGTCGTTGTCATCAAGAATCTCGAGAAACCCGTAGGATGGGATCAAATGCATCCGCCCGCGCTCGCACTCCTGTATGAGGCCGCACAGTTCGGTCATCCCGTACGAATCGAATACGCGTGAACCGAACGCCCCTTCGATTTTGTCGCGAATTGGCGGATACAAAGGCTCGCCGCTTGTAAACACAACGCGCATGGGAATCTGTTCGCCTCTCGCTAAAGCAAAATCAGCAAGAATCGCCAGCGCCGATGGAAAGCCCTCCAATACGACCCCTTCGTGCGCGTGGAGAAAAGAGAGGTATGCGGGTGCGGTCTGCTCGGACAGGTGAAAGATACTCAACAACAGTTGGCGTTCGGCGGCATTGTGCACCCAAAAAGGCGGCTTCGCGTTGCGGACGGGGACGATTCGCGCTCCCTGCAGCGTAATGCGGCGTTCGCGGGGGCGCACTCCCGCCCACTCACGTTGGCGCAACAGAAACGCCCAATTCGCGCGCGCGACTTCTTCCGTGTACGCAACGTGCAGATTGCCCCCGGTGGTTCCCGTGGTGCCCGCGCGGATGAGGCGCGAGGCAGGTATTGCAGCCGAGACGAATTGTTCCTGATTCTGCCGGACAGTCTCGCGATGCAGCACAGGCAGTTGCCTCAAGTCACTCGGTTCGCGAAGCCGGATTGCGGGGTAATCGCGGTAGAAGGGAACGGCATCACGCGCCAGGTCGAGCGTCATTTGTAATGCGTGAATTTGATACGCGCGAACCTGGTCAGGGCTCCAACGCTCGTGCTCGCGCAGGTTCTGCAACAACTCAAACGTTTCCGGCGCATATCTAATTTGAGCCAGAACCCAGCCACGCGCCGACGCCACGACATGGCGCGCGGGGCTGGGAAAATAGTCGTATGCCCGCTGCCAGCGATGAAGATTCGCCCTCACTAAGGGTTCAAGCATCGTTACCCTTTCTCGGATCGCGCTGCTTGCCGCGAGTGGTGACCTGTGCCAGCAACTTCTCGAATCTTCGGATTTCGAGGCGGTTATTGAAGCGTGAGATGACGGCGGCCCGACCGTTCCGCCCCATGGCGTCGGCTGTGCGCGGATGATCGGCAAGCCATTCAATCGATCTAGCCAGACCTGCTACGTCTCCGGGCTCAAATAGAAGGCCCGCGTTCGCCGTTCGCAAGTAGGGCCGGATCGGCGTGAGATCAGTGGCAATTACAGGAAGACCACAGGCCCAGTACTCGAAGACTTTGACCGGAACGTTCAACTCGAATTTAGAAGTGGCATGGAGGGGGCAAATACCAATTTTCGCTTCGCCCAGGGCTGATGCCATCTGTTCGTGTGGAATTCGACCACGAATTTCGACGCTCGCCGTGAGTCCGCGGCGCTGAATGCCGTCGCGCAAGTCGTTCTCGTCTGAGCTGGCGTCGAAGTATCCGATCAGCAGCAAACGGAGCGAACGGGACCGCGATTTGAGCGATTGCATGGCATCGAGCAGGTCATGTGTGCCGGCGCGGCGGGAAAGTCCTCCGCGATAGACGAGGTCAAAAGCCTTCGGTCCAGATGCAGGCGGCGGAAAAAATTCCAGATTGGGGAAGTTAGAAACTACGAGCTTTGGGCTCGTGCCACAGCGCGCGAGCCGACGCAACGTGAAAGGATCGGCGGTCACAATGGCGTCTAAGAAGCGTGCGGCAAGTCTCTCGGCCAGAGCCACCATCTGTGCTGAAAGCCGTCTGAATGGACGAGGAATCGACCTGCTATTCCGCGCCATGGAAGGAAAATCTTCGTACGCGTCATAGATCACGCGTTTTTTCAGGAACAGCTTCAGTGCAAGTGCGAGCGGCAAAAGTTCCGGATCCTGGAAATGATAAACCTGCGCCTCGGCCGCGCAGAGTTCGCGCAGTAAAGGTCTGTTCCAGAGCGCTCGCGAAACGCGTGAGGAACGCTGCGGGATGGGTACGAGGCATATCGGACCGGGGTGCGTGACTTGTGCCGGTGAAATGTACGTTACACTCGCGCCTCTTCTCGCGAATGGAAGACAGATGCGGTGGAACGAGCGACTCTTCAGTTGAGAATGAGCGGTGGTGAAATGACAGATGCTGAGGCCCGATAAGCTCGCGCCTTCTGTGCGAGAAATGGACTCAGGCACGTCCTGAACGAAAAAAGTGGTCTCGGTTGCGGCCCTAGTCTCAGACATGTGCGGACGCCAATGGTCTCCCCGCCATTTCCTTCGCCAAGCCGAAGCGCTTGCGCGTCTGGCTTTGATAGGCCTGAATCACAAACACGAAGCTGATGAAAAGCCAGATCGAGCGATCCGAGTTGATATTTCCGGTTGTGACGGCGGCGACCAGGCCTATCCAAAGCAACCCGGCTACGATCATGGAAAGCCTGTGTTCTGCCGAGGATGTATCCCGCAACTGTCGAATACTCTCGCGCACTGCAGCACCAAAGATGGCGAAGCCGATGAAAGCCGCCGGAATGCCGAGTTCGCACGCAAGTTCGATAAAGATGTCGTGGGGCCATTTGTAGACGCCAGGATTGGGGGACGCATAGCGAAAGCCGCCGATGCCCACCCCCAGGAGCGGGTGCTGTTTCAGGAGTTGCCAACCGTATTCGAGCAGGTCGGCCCGAAAATCGAGAAGTCCACCTACGCTTTGTGCGCTGAATAGCGATCCAAGGTATCGGAAGGAGGTTTGCGGAATATCGATGAATGGAAGCGCAGCCAGTCCGACGATCGAGAGCGCGACAACGTCGAGCGCCAGACGCCGTGAGAAAAATACTGTTGCGAGGATAAGAAGCACGAAGGCAATCGCCGATCCCCGGGAACCAGAGCCGATCATCGCGATCACAGGCACGCTCATTGCGGCGTAAGCGACCAATCTGTACCTGAGCCGTGATCCAGGCACGGCTGTAAACCAAATCATTGCGGCGAGCACAGATCCAATGCGGCCAAGCCCGATAGTGTTGTCGCTGGGCGTGACGAGCCGGCTAGCTCCTCCCAGGCCACTGAGCGAGGCCAGGCAAATCGCAAACGCCGCGCCGCCAAGGAACCATAGAAACCGCTTCATTGCGTGCAAGTCGGGCAACACGAAGAACGGCGCCACGATCGCAAGGGTGGTGATCGTGGTGAAGAGTTCCAGTTTCTCGATCCCAGCAGTAAGAACTGGCGTGTAAGTCAGACTTACGATCATCATCGCAACGAGAAGGACGAAAAGAAAATAGATCGGCGGCATTGAGGCGGCGCGCTTTTTCCGGAGCAGGTTGAGAGCAATGCCAGCTATGAGGATGGCTCCGATTGCAAGCGTCAGATCAAAGGGCAAGAGCGCCGAAATGCGATCGTCGCCTTTGACATCGCCAACGACCAAGAAAGCCGCCAGCGCAAATTCCGGATACAGCAGCAGGACTACGCCCGCGCCTGCGAGGACGAGAACCTTGCTTACTAAGACAGAGCCGCCGAACGCAGAAAATATGCAGAAGCTTAGCGCCAGCGAGATTCCGCAGACAGCCATGTTCGCTGGCGAGAGAACTTTCTGGGAGCGTGTGACCAGTGTGAGCACGCTCACGAGGAGCCCCCCGCCAGGAAGAGGACGTCGTCAACGTAGTTGAGTGCGCGCACATCGACAGAACTGGTGCCGTCCGCGAGGTCGAAGGCGGCGTACCCGAAGCTTGTCATGCAGTCCGCGAGTTGCGAGAGATTGGCGCCCAGCAACGGATATGCGCGCGGAGCAATCTCGCAAATGATGGGAGGACGATGACCGGTTCGCCGGAAATAGCCTTCGAGACCCTTCAAGACGGGCAGTTCGTAGCCTTCCACGTCAATCTTGATTAAGGCCACTCGCTCGATTCCGGCCTGCTCAATATAGGAGTCCAGCCGCAGGGCTTGCACGTCCTCGCACCGGACGACCTCGTCGACCCGCTTGTACAGGGGAACGAGCGAGCTTTGGCCTGCTTCGCGGGTGATGTGGATTGTTCGCTTCGCAGCGACATCGTCGACTGCGCAAGGGTTCGTGAAAATCGAGTATTTCGGGTTCAGTTCGGCAACTCGCCGCAGGCGAACGAAATGTTCTGGTGCGGGCTCGAAGGCGTGCACCTGCCCGCGAGTCCCAACAAGTGCCGCAGCAACCGCGGAGATGTAACCGACGTTCGCCCCGACGTCGATGAACACATCTCCAGGTTTCAGACAACGCTCCATCGCGTGCGTTACAAGCGGCGCGTACGAACCGAAAAACAGCGGCGATTCCCCGTCGCTGGCACATTCGAACAGAACGTCGCCGATGCGGCGCACAGCTGAACCCGCTGGGAAGCGGCGCCGTGTTCTCAGCTTCCCCGCAACGACCCGGCAAAACAGCCGTGGATTGCGCGTCAGAAGCGTTGCAGTTCTTTGAGCTGTTGCACCAAGATGCAAATCCCGTTTTCCTTTCAATGGCCCGCGTGGGCCAACATTGCAATCGCGTCATCGACAGTCGTCGCGTGTGCGAACAATTTCTGTAGAGGGGCCAGTCGCTCAAGATCGGAGCGGCGCATATGGTTCTCTTTGCCATTGCGGACGACTCCAGACTTACAACCGTGCAAGTCCAGCTTGATTGCAGTGCGTGGCTTATTGGCCGGGTCGCCCGGATGCGTCCATGAGGGCCCCTTGTGAATGCCGTTGCCGTGGATCATTGCGATGCTTCCGCGGACAGTGCGGAGCGTGGCCCATTCTGAACGCGGATAGACGCGCTCGATTTCCTCGTCGCTGAACCGACCGGAGCTACCGGCTAACCCAAGGTCGCGCGAAAGCCGCGGACGACAGGACCGAACGTCATAGCGATTCGAACCTGGCACATAAACAAGCGGACCACGCGTGTCGTCAATGTCGACGAGGTAGATGAAAATCTGCAGAGAATCCGTTTCGTCATTGTCTTTGTGAAAATTGCTCGAATGCAGTGGCTGTTCGTGTGGAAAATCCCGGACGAGAGTCACACGGTATAACGGCGGAACGCAGCCCAGAAAATTCGCGGCGATCCGGACGATGCTCTCGTTGAATGCAATGTCGACAAGCTCGGGGATTTGCACGAGCGGGTCGCGCAGAATGATCACTTTCTCGGTCGCGGCGAGATCTTCGTAGGAAGCGCCCTCCAGACTTGGGCGTTCTCCGGTCTGAACGGAGTAAGCGCGCGCGCAGTCGATAGCCAGGCTGCGAAACAGGGAGTCGGCCTTCGCATAGATACGATCGATCAGCGCGACCGGAAAGAACGCCGAAATCAGAGCATAACCTTGCTTTTTGAGTGAATGAACCGGTTGCGTCTCGAGTTGGCTCGGGGAAAACAGCGCACGATTTTGGAGGAAGGCTCTGTGACTCTTCGCACCTGCAATCCTGCGCGAATAGAAGAGCCGGGCACGGCAGATCGCACTGTAGAGCCGCGGTCGCATGCGGACAGTGCGGAGCAAGAATGGCGACCGGGCTGGAATCGCACAGGTATGCCCCAGGTCTTGCGCGTTCAGAGGACTTGGTTGTGTCGCGGGCACACTATTGCTCATTCGAAGCGCCCTTTCCTGGTTGGCTTTAACACGATCAACGAGACGAATAGCCTTTTCCCGAGAATCGCGGCATAGGTGTGCCGGGCGACGGGGAGAAAACCCGGCAGCTTTAATGCCGCACGTTTGACCAGATTCAACGCACGGCTGCGCCCGGTCTGTTGCCAGCGCGACCGGCGAAACAACTCGTCCTCGAACGGGATACGCTCGTGCCGGACAACGGCAAACCCATACTTGGCGCAAATGAAGTGGAGCGTGCGAAGGCCCATGAAATGGAGATCGTCCGGTATGCCCCAGTGCGCCTGATTCCAACGGCTGACATTCGATCCCATTTCACTGGTGCGAAGGATCAGCTTGCCGCCCGGGCGTAATGCTGCAAACAACGAGGTGAACATACCGTCGAACGACGGCACATGCGAAAACACGTTGATCATCGTGATCACGTCGAACTGACGATTGGTGCGAAATTCTTCAAGCGGCATCTCGACAATCTCGCACCCGGAAATCCGGCGAGCAAAAGCAGCGGCCTGCGGATTCAACTCGATTCCTGCGCGATAGAGATCGCGGCGTTGGCTTAGCCTTTCGAGCAAATGGCCCGTGCCGCAGCCGACATCGAGAATCGACCTCGCACCTTCACACTCACTGGCGATCGAGTCAAAGTGTCTGTCGTAATAGAGTCGTTCGCCTCGATAGCGGGAGGCGCAGTCCAAAATCTGTATGTCGGCATGCACGTTGGATGAAACGCGCATGTGCCCTTGCACAGTGTTGGGATAGGGATCGACGAAGAAGAGTTCGCAACTCCGGCAGGCGCGCACCAGGCACCCGTTGTCGCGGAGGGCTACGTCGGATCGGCGATCTCCACATAGCGGGCACGGCTGAATGCCGGCTTCCGATGTTTCATTGACGGTCGTCGGAACCGGGAGAGCTGCCTGCCGTGACTCAATGTGGCTAACGGACAACAATCGATTCCCCTCTTTGTCGCGTCGAAATTTGGGGTCCCTGCATGGGGGTACCAATTGGCAAGCGATCTCGCGATCTTACTTGCCCTGCTAGAGTGCTGCGGACTGTGGCGCAAACCTCTTCGACTTGTTCCTCTGTCATGGATGGAAAGAATGGGAGGGCAAGGCATGCCTCCGATGCGGTTTCCGTGTGTGGTAGAGGTGCCGCAGACGGGGAATGAAGTCCGCGCAAATAAGGCTGCTGATGAATTGAAGGAAAGTACGTTTGACAGGCAATGTCATGCGCTGTCAGAGCTTGGATCAGGATTTCGCGGTTTCGCGCGGCGGACGCACCGCGCAGTCGGACAACGTAAACAAACCAACTCCGTTTTCTGCCAGGGCACAAAGTCGGAAGTGCAAGTTCCGGAATGCCGGCCAGACCACGCGTGTACAGTTCCGCCACTCGATCGCGTGACTGAAGCAACCGGTCGACCCTTTCCAGTTGGGCAAGGCCCACAGCGCAATGTAGTTCGCTGAGCCGGTAGTTGTACCCGAGATGAACGTGTCGCAACCAACCAGCTTCGTCGTCCCGGCCTTGATTGCGCAGGCTGCGGCACGCGCTTGCAACCCGGGCGTCGTTCGTCACGATCATGCCGCCTTCGCCGGTCGTCATCTGCTTGTTTGGATAAAACGCAAACACGCCTACATCGCCGAAGGTTCCTACCGGCTGCCCGCGATACGTTGCGCCCAGTGCTTCGCAGCTGTCTTCGATCACGCGCAAATTAAATGCGTCTGCTGTCTGAAGGATCGGAGCCATATCGCACGGCAAACCAAAAACATGAACGGGCAAAATCGCTTTCAGCACCCGTCCCGAGCGGCGATTCGTGAGGCACTTGCCGTCCCAGGAGTAATCGCGAGCGATGGTGGCGTTCATTCTTGCCGGATCGATGTTCAGAGTCGACGGATCGATATCAACGAAGACGGGGCGCGCTCCCTCGTAGAGCACGCAATTGGCAGACGCGACAAAACTGAATGAGGTAGTCAGGACCTCATCGTTCGCGCCGATCCCGAGAGCCTTTACGCAAAGATGCAGAGCCGAAGTTCCACTATTGACGGCGACGGCATAGCGAATTCCAATGTATGCGGCGAATTTCCGCTCGAACTCGACGAGACGTGGACCCAGGCTAAGTTGCCCCGACGAAAGAACAGACGTGACAAGTTCGATCTCGCGCTGTCCAATATCCGGCTTCGACAGAGGAATTTTCACGCCGCCTCCAAAGGTGTGGCCGAAGCCGCCAACGGAACACGGTGGGGCGATGCGGGACGAAACCCGGGTATGATTTCTTCTACGAAGGTGAGCAAGCCGGCGTAATCGCCACGAGCCAGAAATCGGTCAATCTCGCCTATTTTTTCCAGAATTCGGTGCGAGCCTAGATTCTTCTCGCGAACGGCGAATATGTGTGGGCAAGCGGTTGGTGTCGCGTGCTCCCACTCTTCCCATAGCTCCTCTGCGATCTTTTCTCCCGGTTTCAACCCGGTGAATTCGATGCGAATGTCTTCGCCAGGCTTTAGGCCGGCAAAAAGCATCATGGTGCGGGCGAGTTCATAGATGTTTACCGGCTCGCCCATATCAAAGACGAACGCCTCTCCCCCAGTGGAAAGGGCTGCAGCACGCAGGATCAGGTGCACTGCTTCGGCGATGGTCATGAAATAGCGAGTTGCGCGGGGGTCCGTAACACGAACTGGGCCGCCTTTTTGAATTTGGTCCCAGAAAAGGCGGAGCACGCTTCCCGTACTGCCCGCGACGTTGCCGAAGCGCACGTTCGAGAATCGAGCGCCCGTTTGCAGGGCCAATTCCTGAATGCACAGCTCAGTGAGTTTTTTGGAGAGACCCATATAGTTTTGTGGGTTCACCGCCTTATCGGTTGAGATGTTCACGAAGCGCCTAGTTCCACATTCCAGGGCTGCCTCAGCCAGATTGCGAGTGCCCAGCACGTTATTGCGGAGCGCTTCATGCGCGTGCATTTCGAGCAGTCCCACGTGCTTGTGCGCGGCCGCATGAAACACGATATCGGGCCTTTCACGATTCATCATTTCGCGCAGGCAGTCTGCTTGTAGCAAATCCACCAATAAAGGCATGGCGCGATTAGCATCCAAGTGCTCGCGTGCTTCGAGATGAGCGTAGAACAAGCTGTTTTCGGCGTGATCAAGCAATAACAGCTTACGAGGGTTCGCAACCGCGATTTGACGGCAAAGTTCGGAACCGATGCTTCCGCCGGCACCCGTGACAAGTACCGTCTTACCGCCAACTATTTGTTGCGTTTCGCGCGCATCTACTTCGATTCCATCGCGCCGAAGAAGATGTTCGACACGCGGTCTGCGAAAATCGCGATGGGAGGCCTTCCCATCCACCAGCTCACATATCGAAGGAAGCGTTCGAACCGGAAGATTCGACTCGCGGCAAGCATTCAAGATTTCGCGCATCTGCACGACGCTCGCGCTCGGGATGCAGACCAAAATCTCAGCGGCTCTTTTCTCAGCAGCGATTCGGGCTAGATCCTTCGTTCCTCCTTCGACACGGACGGCACAAATTGAGTGATTCCACTTGCGAGGGTCGTCATCTACGATGGCGACGGCCCGGCATCGTGCCTCCGAATCTACCGATAGATCCTGCAGAACAGACACAGCCGCGTCCCCGGCGCCAACAATGATGACGGGCTTGCCCGACTTCCGAGCCGCTGCGTTCCGCGCACGCACTACACGCTGCCCGAAGTGCAAACCACACCAGCAAAAACTCAGGAATGCGCCGTCGAGTACAAATGTTGCAGCCGGAATGGAGAGTCGCATAAAAAGCAGGGTAGTAACCGCCCACAGGGCGACGCTACCCGTGAGTGCGCCCTTCAGGATCGCAATTAAATCCAGGGAATTCGCGTGACGCAACGATCGCCGATGAAGCCGCATCCACGCTATGCCGAAAACCCGAAAGAGGACCACGATGGCGACGGTTTCGCCCAGGACTTCTGCCACCCATGCACTTCCTCGTCCTTCCGAAGCGATTGCCACCGCAGCCGCGTACGACAAGATGGCCAGCCCAAGATGGGCGGCCGGAATGGCTTGGGCTTTTGCCTTCTGGAACGCACGTGGCCAAACGACACTCGCCGACGTTGAATCAAGCCAGGACGTGACGAATCTATTCCGAGTGGCCTCACCAGCAGAAAGGACACGCATTTAGTAGACCCCGCTCGTTCGTTTTGTATTTGCGTTGCGCACCGAATTCCAGTCGTTTAAGTCAAACGCCGGCGAATCGGCGCATCGCGTCGCCCTTAGTGCCTTCGGCTGGACTCGCATCCTGCCGCAGCCGCGGCCTGACCTCGGTTACGCGCCCGCGTCCGAAGCTAGCCACTCGGTCTCGTATGGCACGGAATATCACGCAGCGGACCACCCGACGCCTGGTCCAGTGCACAATAGTCGGTGCTACTCGTCTAAATCTTTGTGTAGATGGCGTCAGGAATCGGAAACGTGCGCCTATTCAGGACCGCTCCGAGCACAGAAACCTGTGCCATCTCCAAACTCGCTTTCGCGTTTCGCGCTGCCTCTCGCCTCGTTGAATCAGAGCCGACCACCATGACGACTCCGTCGGCCATCCGGCCGAGCAACAGTGCATCAGACCAAACGTTTAAGGCAGGCGTATCGACGACCAGAAAGTCGAAAGCAGCCCGCAACTCCACGAACCGCTGGCCGAGGCTGTTCGCGTTCAGCAGCGCGCCGATTGGTGCGTCTGGAGTGCCGGCGGTCAGGAGCCAAACGTCCGGCGCGATTTTTTGCGCGTATTCGCTGGCGGGTCGGGAACTCCGCATCAGGTCTGCGAAACCCAGAGAATTCGGTGCACCGCATTCAAGATGAAGCGCAGGTGAACGAAGATTGCCATCCAGAAGACACACCGTTGCTCCGGAGACCTCTGCCAGCAATTCGCCGGTCCTTGCGCATACCCAGGTCGAGCCGACTCCGCGATTCACTCCGCAAAACGCCACCGCACGCGGCAAACTTCCATTTGTCTGACCCAGGAATACGCTCTGGATGAGCTTCGTTATTTCATCCATCGACGGCTCGCCGCAACGCGACCACTTCGGACGGCTTCCGTCCGGTCGCGTACCGCCTGTCGGCTCTGAGAGTGTTTCGACGTGTCGGCTCATCGAGCTCCATTTACTATTGTTTGAACGTCCTTTGCGGTATTGCGGCCAATACCTTCAGGTCGAGGTATCGGCCAAGTTCGTCCGGCGTTCGGAATGTGGGATCGAGATGATCGGCTGCAAACGCCGCCCCAACGCTGGCAGCGCCGGCACCGAAGAATCCAAACGCTAGAATCCACGGCCACGTCCGCTGCGGAAACGCGGGTGCCATCGCGGCTTCGGCGACGCTGATGTTTACGATCCGCTGCTGGTCGAGTAAATCCGAAATTCGCGCCTCTTCGCGCTTTCTCACATACAGGATGTAGTTGTCCTCCGAAGTTTTCTTGTCCCGAGCGAGGTCCTGCCGCAGCTCACCGTCCCGATCAATCTGCGTCGCCACAACTTGCGAGTCCCGTAGTTCTTGCTGGATCGAAACATCTTGAGCCTTCAGTGAGGCCTGATCTGCTTCGGCCTTCGTCATTTCTGTCGCCATCCAATCCTGTTCGGGTGTCCGATCGGTCGTGACCTCTTTCACTGGAGTTTTCAGCGCCAATGCAAGAGCCTTCCGCGCGTCGTCGATCTGCGCGTTGGTTTCGGTGACGAGCGGATAGTCGGGCGCATATTTCGTCAGCATGTCGCGACGCTTCAGTTCGAGCGAAAGCAGAGTGCTGTTCAGTTGCGCCAGTAATTCGCCGTTGTCGGACTTTCGCACGACGGTCGTCCGTCTTTCGGGCGAGGCGCTTTGTTTCGCCTTTAACTCAGCGACGCGATCGTGGTCTGCACGAATACTGGCCCGGTTCTGGTCCAATTCGGTCTGAAGCTCGCCAATCCGCTGCAGCAGCAACTGTTCCTGCGTTTGCGGATCGACCAGACCTTTCGCTGCGTCGAAATCCTGCAAGCGAGCCTCGCGTGCCGTGAGTTCGTCACGATAATGGCGGGCTTCGCGGTCAAAGAATTTGAATGCTCCGGCCGGCCGGTGGACTTCAGCGTGCTTTTCTTTGTACAGCGTTGCGAGGGTACGCAGCACTTGCGCGGAAAGCTCGGGGTTCGGAGAAGTATATGTGACTCGGATCAGGCTGGTGTTCTTCAACGGCTCGGCGATGATTCGGTTTTTCAGCAAATCGACTGCGCGAGCAACTTGCCGCTGCTTTATCTCCTGGGGAGCGTATTGGGGGCCAAATTTCGCGCCCATTCTTTGCCACAAACCATTCCGCTGTGCTTGCAAACCGCAGGCCATGACGACCTTCTGCAGCAAGTCTCGACTCTTCAGCAACTCAACTTCAGAATTCAGGTCCTGTTCCGTCACAGACGGCGCCTGCGAGCTGACGATCCGAGTGTCGGGGTTTGGAGTCACCACGTCGTCGGCACGGTCGCGGTTTACCAGGATCTTCATTTCAGCCTCGTACCGTTGCGGCGCGACAGACGCGGCAAGCGCGGCCCCGCCAAGGATCCCGATGAAAATCACAAGGGCGAGCCGACGTTGGCGAAATACCGGCGCAATTGCATCGCGTAACGTGAGCGTTTCATTGCTGGAACGCGTCCTGCGCTGAATCGAGAAGCTTTCCATTGCCGTCCTGAAGCCCCTTCTCAGTGGTATAGCTGGTAGTAAGTGCCCACCCCATACGCTGGAACCAGACGTTTAATTTTGGAGATCTCGTTCTGTGGAACGAACAGCATGTCCCCTGATTGAATCTTCGAATCTTCCGCAAGATCACGCCCCTGCAAGATGCGCTTCAAATTTAGATTTTTGACCTCAAACCAGTTCTCATTCACGCGCCGAAACAAAAGAACTTGTGAATGCTTTGCGTCCTGGTTGAACCCGCCCGCCATGGCAACCGCCTCGGTCGCGGTGACGTATCCGTGCAAGTCGTACTTTCCGGGCTGGCGAACTTGTCCGCTTACAATGAAATACGGTTCGTTGAACTTTTTAAGCTCCACAGTCACGATCGGACCGTTCAGCGTCTTGGAATATGCCGCTCGGATTGCTCGAATGGATTCCTGGGTGGTCAGCCCCTCGAGGCGAACATCGCCCGCGGCAGTGAGCGTTGCGAAACCGTCGGGCTGAATCGTGACCGTCTGATCGAATTCTGGCGTGAGTGGGAAGCTGATCGCGATCACGTCGCTGGCGCACAGCCGGTACCGGTTATCACGATGCGCCAACTCGGCCGAGTCCTCAGATGGGAAGGCCGTTTTCGAGACTACATCCCGCTCTCCCGCGTTTTTGGCTGCCGCATTCTGCCGTGCGTAAGCGGGCATGGAGCAGGAAAAGAAGCACGCAAGAATGAGGAGGCTAGAGAAAATCGGGATCGCTGAACACGTCGACGAACCGCGGTGGAGGCTTCGACTCATCGGGTGAATAGCCTCGGCCCGCTGCTCTCGACCACGAAACCGCTTTCGTGTCTGACTGGCCCACTTTCGACTCGCAACACGAAGCCCTCGGCGTTAATGCATCCCGTTCGGCCAGACAGCATCGCTGGAAAGGTCATTTTGATAGTTACTTTGATCCCGTGAGGTGGGCAGTCGTTAGAGCGCACGAACGTCCCTCGTACGCTCACATCACGCGTCCGGCCACTCGACTCTCGCACCTGCCCTCGTTCGATCCACTGGAATGTGACGGGAACTTCGAGGGGATAGCGCACGGCGCTGCGCTGTTCTCCGCGGCGAGCGGATGACCGTTGCACGTGGCAGACTAGGTCAGTGGTCTGGTCAATCGAGAGGGCTGGCTGAGTTTCCATTCCTTGCTCCGGGCGGCGAGAAAATTATCCGCAGATGCCCAAACGTGCAAGGAGCTAAGAGTCCTTGGAGGCAAAATGTGGTGCGGACCGTAGGATTTGGCAGTGGCTACCGTACTTGTACGGATAGGGGGCTAAGCACAAACTCCATGGGACTTTCGTCACTCGTAGGCGGGCAATATACATGCAGGACATTGCCGCCGATTCCTCTTGTTTTCCACGACACCTCCCCGTAGACTCCGCTCTACTTCGCACTCCGAAGTGGGTTGTTGGAGCTGGCTTATGCCAAAACCGTCGAAGAGAGGCTCGGTCACAAATGTGAGAGTATTCGTGGCGGAATCCAACCCCCTAAATTGCCAACTGGTGGAACGCGCACTTCGACCGAAGCGGAATCGAATCGATATCATTGGATCGGCTGTTCATGGAGGCGAAGCCCTCGCTTTTTTGCGAGAGAATCAGCCCGATATTGCGGTAGTCAGCGCCCATTTTCAGAATAGCGCTCTGGCTGGATACCGTTTCTTGCGGGAGGTGCGAACAGTCACGAACCGCACGCGCAGCGTGATGCTGCTCCATTCCCGCGATCACGAATTGGTCGTAGATGCGTTCCGTTGCGGCGCCCGCGGCGTAGTCTTCCGGGATGAACCGCTGGAAGTTCTTTGCAAGTGCATCCATGCCGTGCATCACGGGCAGGTGTGGGCCAATAGCGAAACGATGCGTTACATCATCGATGCGCTCAGTAAGACTATGCCCGTGCGTCTTCGCGACCCGCGTCGTGTCCGTTTCCTTTCAAAGCGCGAAGCGGGTATCGCCGGCCTTGTCGCCGAGGGATTGAACAATGACGACATCGCCCTTCAGCTGGAAATTACGGAACACACAGTTCGAAATAATCTCTTTCACATTTTCGAAAAGTTGGGTGTGTCAACTCGGGTAGAGCTAGTGCTCTACTGGCTACAGCAGCAGGCAAACGCTTCATCGGCCGAATTCGCAATCCCGACGAAGGAAGTCGCAACCGCAGATTAGAAGCCGCTAACGCTGAAAGCTCCCGGTTCGACAGTTTCGACGGTAATGACCCTTCCGTTCGCGGAACTTCGCCGACGTTCGTTTAAGACTGGATAGGCATTGTTCTTCGCGGCAAATAAGGAGTCGCGGTCACAACGACAGTTCTCACGTGAGGATGCGGTCTAAATGGACATAGCCGCCGTCGACGTAAATCTCTTGCCCGGTCGTGTGTGCCGACTGACCTGAGAGCAGGAACACCGTCATCGCGGCAATCTCGGCGGCCTTGGTCATGCGCTTTTCCAGCGGGACTTTAGCCAATATGGTTTGCAGCTTCTCTTCGGGATTCGGAAACGTCTTCAGCCACGATTCATAGAGAGGCGTCAGCACTTCGGCAGGGATTACGCAATTCACGCGGATGCTATAAGGCAAGAGCTCGGCAGCCCACTCACGTGTGAGCCCCAGCACGCCGCCCTTCGAGGCTGCGTAACCTGATGTGTTGCCTTGTCCAGTCGTTGCCACTTTCGACCCGATGTTGACGATCGGACCCCTTGTACGCTTCAAATACGGCAGCGAGTAGTGAGCCATAGCGTAGTAATGCAACAAATTGTCTTTGATTGAGTTCATAAACCGTTCTGGATCGCCGCGCTCGAGCCCAACGCCATCATTGCATCCCGCATTGTTCACCAAGCCATCGACGCGTCCAAACGTCCGGATTGTCTCATCCACAGCCTTTTTACAGTTTACAGGGTCGGCGAGCTCAACCTGAATGAAGTGGCTAATCGCTCCCCTGCGATGAAGCTGCGCCTGCACTTGCTCCGCGTCCGCACTCCGATCCACGATGACCGGAACGGCATTCTCTGCGCCACACGCCAGCGCGATGGCGGCACCAATCCCTTTCGCTCCGCCGGTAACGATGATCACTTTTTCTTTGAGTTGTAGATCCATTGTGATTGAACCTCAACGTTCACGGTCACGTGCCCAAGCCATAGAACCGGGCAGCGTTTGCGCCAAAAATCTTTGCGCGGTCCGCAGCAGATAAGTCTCGCGTGTAATCGCCGATCAGGTCCTTCACTTGCCCGTAGGTTCCCGCCACCAGGCAAACGGGCCAATCCGAACCAAACATCAGCCTATCAACTCCAAAAGCTTCAAAGACAACATCCAGATACGGCCTGCAATCTTCCACCGACCAATGGCGCCACTCGGCTTCCGTAATAAGTCCGGAAAGCTTGCAGTAGACATTTGGGTGCGCGGCTATCGTGCGTATCTCCGACTGCCATGGTTCCATTGTGCCGTCGCGAATCAACGGCTTTGCCAAATGATCGATCACGAATGGCTGCCCTGTGAATCTGCCGACGAACTCGCAAGCAGTCGCCAGTTGCTTGGGATAAATCACAATATCGTACGTATATCCGAATTCTCTAAGGCAGCCGACCCCACGGCAAAAATCCTCACGCAATAGAAATCTGTCATCCGGCTCCGCTTGGACAATGTGGCGAAATCCGCACAGCTTCTTGAATTGCGAAAAAAAAGCCAAGCGACCCGGCAAATTCGCGGAAAGCAGGTCAACCCAGCCGACCACGCCGGCAATCTCTGGATGACATGCCGCGCAATCGAGAAGAAACAGCGTCTCGCGTTCAGACTGGTCTGCCTGTACGGCAATGCTCGCATCGACACCGTTCACGGCGAGTTCCGAAAGCAAATGCTCAGGGAGAAAGTCTCGCTTCAGGGCCGCCATTTCGTCCGTGATCCAGGCGTCTCGATGCGGATCATAGCGCCAGAAATGCTGGTGCGAGTCGATGTTCAAGGTCGGCTCTACGCTTTATCGGATTGCCCTTCGGTTTATGTTCAGCGGAAGACGCAAGCGCAGGACAGGGCAAAGAACGCGCGTAGGCCCGTCATCTCACGCCGGTATCACCCGTGCAAATTGAAAAAGCCGCCGTCGATCGGATAGTCAACGCCAGTGATGAACCCAGCCTCGTCAGAGCAAAGAAACAGCGCCAGTTCCGCAATCTCGTGCGGCTGTCCCATTCGGCCGATGGGCTGTGTGTGCGACAGCTTCTCAAACATTTCTTTTTCGCGGCCGGGATAATTCCTCTGCAGGTAGTCGTCGACAAAGGGCGTGTGAACGCGTGCGGGCGAGATACACACGCACCGAATGCTGTAAGGCAGGTAATCGCGCGCCACCGAATACGTCATCGCAATCACAGCGCCTTTGCTCATCGAATATGCAAAGCGGTCCGCAAGTCCCACCGAGCCGGCGACCGAAGCCATGTTGAGGATCACGCCGCCCGTCGCCTTCATCCCGGTGACGCACGCCAGGGTGCAGTTGTATATCCCTTTGACGTTGATCCGGAAGATGCGATCGAAATCCGCCTCGGTAGTCTTTTCGAGAGAGCCGATGTGTGAAACACCGGCATTATTCACCAGAATGTTCACCGGCGATTCCCGGGTGATCTCTCGAAAGGCCTGCTCCACTTGCCCATGGTCCGACACATCGCAACTGATCCAGTTCGCATTTCCGTACCGCGACGAAATCGCTTGAGCCGTTTCCTTCGCTTTCTCGCCGTCCCTGTCGAGAATGCGGACGCACGCGCCGCTCGATGCAAACCGCTCCGCAATCGCTTTGCCAATGCCGCTAGCTCCGCCCGTAATGACGGCCACCTTGCCGTCGAGACGAAAGGCAGCTTTTCCATCCTTGGGTGGAGTCACAACGAAACTCCTCTCTTCCACGGGATAAAATCGTCTTGCGCCAGCACTTCGGCTTTCGTTTTGACCTTGCCGCCGGCAACTTTGATTACGAATTCGAGAATCTCTTCGCCCATCTTTTCGATCGTGCAGTCTGCAGATACAACTGCGCCGGTATCCAAATCGATGATGTCGCTCATCCGCTGCGCTAAATCCGAGTTCGTCGAAATTTTCACTACCGGTGCAATCGGATTGCCCGTGGGCGTGCCCAGCCCCGTAGTGAACAACACCACATTTGCACCTGCGCCCACTTGTGCCGACACACATTCCACATCGCTGCCCGGCGTGCACTGAAGGTTCAGGCCGGGCACGGTCGAATACTCCGGGTAGTCGAGAACTGCGGTGACGGGCGACGTCCCGCCCTTTTTTGCCGCGCCCGCGGACTTCATCGCATCCGTAATCAAACCGCCACGAATGTTGCCGGGCGAGGGATTCATGTCGAATCCGGCTCGTACGGCCTTGGCGCGCGCTGCATAGTCACGCATTAAGCGAATGAACCGGTCGCCAACTTCCTTGGTCACGCTGCGATCGATCAATTCCTGCTCGACGCCGCACAGTTCAGGAAATTCGGAAAGGATACTGCGCCCGCCAAGTGCCGCCACCAAATCGGCCGTACGGCCAATCGACGGGTTCGCGGAAATTCCTGAGAAACCGTCGGAGCCGCCGCATTTCAGACCAAGGCACAAGTGTGAAAGTGAAACCGGGTCGCGATGAAGCTTGTCGGCATCGACAAGCGCAAGGAAAGTTTCGCGCACGGCCCTGGACAACATGGCGAACTCCGTACCCACACGCTGCTGCTCGAGATAGAGGATTGGCTTCGCAACGGTCGGATCGCGTTTCGCAACCTCCTCGCGCAAGATATCCATTTGCGAGTGCTGGCAACCCAGGCTCAGCACCGTCGCGCCCGCGACATTCGGATGATGGATATATCCGGCAATTAGCCCGCACAGGTTATGCGCGTCCTCGCGCGTTCCGCCGCAACCTTGCTCGTGCATCAGGAACTTGATTCCGTCGAGTTGGTGAAAAATCCTCGGTTCACTCTGGCTGCGGCCATTCCGCTGGGTCGACTCATAGTTGCGAATGTCGTTGGTACGCCCTTCGCGATATAACCGGACCAAATCGGCCACTTGACGTCGATAAACCTGCGGCACCGCAAAACCAAGTTCTTCCTCAAATGCCTGCTTCAGCACCGCGATATTCCGGTTTTCGCAAAAGACAAGCGGCACGACGAGCCAGTAGTTACGCGTACCTGCCTGCCCATCGGCACGCCGGAATCCCATGAACGTCCGCGCCTGCCATCGCGAGACGTCGGGTGGCGGCCATTGAAATTGGCGCGTCTTTTCGTGAAACGGTGCCGACTGATGATGCAAATTGAGCGTTGTAATCGCTTCCCCGCGCCGAATGGGCTTCATGGCTTCGCCCACGAGTACTCCGTACATGACCACTTTGTCGCCCGCTGCCAGGTCGGCGATCGCAAACTTGTGTTTGGCAGGAACGTTGGTCGCCAACTCGCAAGTCGCACCGTTGAACGCGACCTGCTGTCCCTGCCGCAGGTCCGACAGTGCGATCAGAACGTTATCTCGCGGGTCGAGTTTTACTACTGCGTCGCCCATCGTGCAGGGTCTCCTGATCGGCGTAAGTGTAGCATCGCGGGGATCAACCGAGGTTGCGGGCGAGAATCAAGACCACGCGGCGCGGTCCATGCGCGCCAAGCACAAGAATCTTTTCGATATCCGCAGTGCGGCTCGAACCTGTGATCAGAAAGAGAGCCGAATTTTGGTCTGGAAGCTTGCTCGCTATCGCACGGCTCAACGCTGCCGCAAGATCGGGCACGAGTTGAGCCTCGCTCGCCACAACGATATGCACGGGCGCAACAACTGACGCGCCGCGCCCCGCCGCCGAGGAAGCGATCAGTATTGATCCTGTTGCAGCGACCAAGCACTCCGCCGCCGTGATTGTTGCCTGAGATGATTCGCTGGGCGCGCCGTCGTTCGACCACCGCACTGCGCGCTCGGCCTGCAATGTGTCAAGCATGCGGCGCAATAACGGCGCATCCTGGACGTATATTTCACCCGCAACCGACGTGAGTGCCGTCCGCAGCGACGTGACGGCCCCAGGCGCATCCGGTGCAAGGATCAATTCCGTGGAATTCGCCGCGCATTCGCTCTTGAACCGTTCGAGAGTGTCTGAAATTGGCACGAAAACGGGGCCGCCCGATGCCCTATCGTGGTGATGGGGGGAAGCCTTCTTCAACGCGGAACGGATGCGCGCCAGCACGTGCTCGCGGCCGGGATTTTCAGCGACCGCCATTTTCTCTCCACATTGCGCGAAACGATTTCCGTGGAATCGGCGGGGCCGCCCGGAATTTTGTCCACGCTCGCAGCGGATCGAGGAAGGTTCCTTCGAGCCCAGCCTTATATAGCCCCCGAACAACTGCCCGTCCGGCTGATCCGGCGAAAGCAAAACGCCGCGCGCTCTTCATCGTCCAGCGCCACAGTTTGAACCCTGTGCGCTCGCTCCACGGCCGATCACCGTCGCTCACTGCATTCCTGCGGTTGTGCAGGAGGTGATGATGTAAGTCGATCTTTACTGGGCACACGCTCGTGCACGCGCCACACAGCGACGACGCATAAGAAAGATGCTGAAACTCGTTCAGCCCACGAAGGTGCGGCGTCAGAACGCTGCCGATCGGTCCGGAATACGTGGTGCCGTACGCATGTCCGCCGACGGTGCGGAATACTGGGCAAGCGTTCAGGCACGATCCGCAACGGATGCACTGCAGCACGTCTCTCTGTTCTACATCGGCGAGCAGATCTGTGCGGCCATTGTCCAGCAGGACGACGTGGAATTCGTCGGGCCCGTCGATTTCGCCATGCACGCGCGGCCCGCCGATCAATGAGTTGTAGCAAGTGATCGTCTGACCGGTCCCAGCGGTTGCCAAGACGGGCCAAAGCATCGCGAGGTCTTCCAGTCGCGGGATAATTTTTTCGATTCCGGCGATCGCAACGTGAATGCGCGGCACTGCAGTCCCGAGCCGATCGTTGCCCTCATTCGTGGTGATTGAAATCATCCCGGCGTCGGCAACCAAGAAATTTGCGCCCGTAATACCCATTTCAGCGGAAAAGAACGCCCGGCGCAGAGCCCGGCGCGCAGCGGCAACCAGTTCAGGGGGATCTTCACTCGATGCGCCCGACAACATGGCATCACCCAGTTTTTCACGGAAGAGCTTCGCAATTTCGCCGCGCGTCAGGTGCATCGCCGGTGTGACGATATGGAAGGGCGGCTCGTTCCGAAGCTGCACGATGAACTCGCCCAAATCCGTCTCGAACACGCGGATGCCAGACTTCTCGAGCGCTGACGTGAGGTGAATCTCCTCGGTCACCATCGATTTTGACTTCACCACGGTGCGAACGCCTCGTTGCGTCGCAAGATCGTCAATATAGCGGCGTGCGTCTTGGGCAGTTTCCGCCCAAAACACGTGGCCGCCTCGCGCGTTAACCTTCCCCTCGAACTCCAGCAAGTACTTGTCGAGATGGTTCAACGCTTCCCATTTAATTTCGTAGCATTTCTGGCGTGCCGCCTCGTAGTCGACAAATTGCTTCTGCCCACGCTGGACGGCGGCATCGTATTGATCGACTGCGTGTCGAATTGCTTTCCGGCGGGCGAGATCGGCGGATTCGTGTGCCGCTGCGCGCAAGAATTCCTGTGCCGCGGTCGTCACCGCGCGCTCCGTGCGTACGGCGTCGCTGTCAACTGGTTGCCTGTGCCTTCCGTTCGCGCCAGGATGCTTGCTAAATGGACCGTCCGCACTTGCGAATTGCGGCGGCGCAGAATGCCATCGATATGCATCAGGCAGCTCGGATCATTCGACGCAAGATATTCGGCGCCGCACACCTCAGCGTTGCCCGCCTTCGTTTCGCCCATCGCGGCGGAGATCATTCCGAATTTCGTCGCGAAGGTGCCGCCGAATCCGCAGCATTCCTCGCTTCGAGGCATTTCAATCAATTCGAGGCCGCGGACATGTCGAAGCAATTCGCGTGGTTCGGATTTGATATGCAGCTCGCGCAAACCGTGGCAAGCGTCGTGAAACGTCACTCGATGGGGGAAGTATGCCCCAAGATCCGTGATGCCCGCGACCTTGACCAGAAATTCCGAAAATTCGAAAACGCGGCAGCCGAGGCTTCTTGCCTCATCGCTCAATTTCGTCCCTGCCAGCAATTCGGGATAGAAGACACGCACCATCGTGGTGCACGAACCGGATGGGCATACGACTGCTTCAGCTCCGCGAAAAACGCCGACGAATCGCTCCGCGAGCGGCCGTGCATCGTTCGAGTAACCGGAGTTGAATGCAGGCTGCCCGCAGCACGTTTGCTGTTCCGGAAAGTCGACCTCGCGGCCGATTCGGCGAAGCACCCGGACTACGTCCATCCCGACCTCGGGCAACATTTGGTCGACAAAACAGGGAATAAACAGAGCGACTTTTCTCATGCGCTTGGGTATCGGAAATGCGAAGTCAGTATAAACCTGTCTGGCTGAGTGACAGCGGGCGCTTCGATTTCCTACAATACTCTCGCCTCATTGCATCATCTTGGGCGCGTGTAAGCGGGAGAATGCCGAATGAAGCTGATTCGATTTGGCGAGCCGGGAAAAGAAAAGCCAGGACTCCTTCTGCCGGACGGGCGCCGCGTGGACGCGTCCACGTTTGGTTCGGATTACGACGAGAAATTTTTCGAGAACGGCGGCGTCGCTCGCCTCGAATCCTGGGCCCGCGCCAACACCGCGAATGCTCCCAAAGTCGATCCAGCCATGCGCCTCGGCTCCCCGATCGCGAGGCCCAGCAAAATCATTTGTGTTGGCTTGAACTATCACGACCACGCAACTGAAATAGGCGCGCCTGCGCCGCCTGAGCCGGTTCTCTTTTTCAAATCGACGACATCGCTCGCTGGGCCAAACGATGCAGTCATGATCCCTAGAGGTACGCAAAAGCTCGACTGGGAAGTCGAGTTGGCCGTGATCATCGGCGCGCGCGCAAGCTACATCTCGACAGAGGAGGCCGTTGGCCGCATCGCCGGATACGCTCTGCACAACGATTATTCGGAACGTACATTTCAATTCGATCGCGGCGGGCAGTGGGTGAAGGGAAAGAGCGCCGATACGTTCGCTCCTCTCGGGCCATTTCTCGCCACACGCGAAGAGATTCCGAATCCAGGCAATCTGCCGATGTGGCTCAAAGTGAACGGCGAATTCCGTCAGAAAAGCACCACAGCAAACATGATTTTCGATGTTCCCATGCTCGTCAGCTACATCAGCCAGTTCATGACGCTGCTGCCCGGCGATGTCATCAGCACGGGCACGCCCGCTGGTGTTGGCTTGGGGATGAAGCCGCCAAAGTATTTGCAGCCAGGTGACGTGGTCGAGTTGGGGATCGATGGACTGGGCGAGTCGCGACAGCAAGTAGTTTCGTGGACTCCAAGTACCGCGACATCTCCGGTCTGAGTCGCATCCTAAAGACGCAGAAATCGCGCAATACTCTTCCCGTGAGGAATGAGAATATGGGGTTTTCGGATTTGGACCTCTCGAATCAGACTGCCGTCGTCGTTGGCGGAACTTCGGGCATCGGGCACGCCATCGCTCTTGGCCTTGCTCGGGCGGGAGCAAATGTGGTCGCGACTGGACGGCGCGAAGAACTCGCCAAGACAGCCGCTGATGAAATCCGTAAGCTAGGCCGCCGTTCGATTGCTGTCTCGGTCGACGTTTCAGATCGTCGCAGCATAGAGGCGCTGCTGCAAACTGTCCTCGCCGAATTCAGCAGCGTCCAAATTCTGGTTAATTCGGCCGGCCGCACCAAGCGAACTGCCACTCTCGACGTCACCGAAGAGGAATGGAACGAAATTCTCGATACGAACGTCACCGGCACCTTGCGCGCATGCCAGGTTTTCGGGCGTCACATGATCGAGCGTGAGTACGGACGGATCATTAACATTGCTTCGCTCAGTTCTTTTGTCGCACTGTACGAAGTGGCTGCGTATTCCGCCAGTAAAGCCGCAGTCGCTTCGCTTACGAAATCGCTCGCCATCGAATGGTCGAAGTATGGCGTTTGCGTGAATGCCATCGCTCCGGGCGTTTTTCAAACCGAGCTCAATCGCAATCTGCTCGAAGGAACGCCACGCGGCCAGGAGTTTCGTCTGCGCACGCCCATGGGGCGTTTCGGCACTGTCGAAGAGCTTGCCGGTGCAGCGGTGTTCCTAGCGTCAAAGTCTGCCGGTTTCGTGAACGGCCATGTCCTCGCGGTCGATGGCGGTTTCCTGGCCAGCGGTGTCAATCAGTAGCAACAAACAACGCCTTTTCGGGCTTGCGCTCTCGTATGGCCTAACTGTGACTGGCGCCGGCAGCCGCGAACGCCGTCGTGTGGTCTACGACGATGCGCCAGCCATCGGCGAACTTGCGAAAATTCAGGGTGAACACGCCGGACGGGTTGTCCTTTTGGCGATGAAGATGGTACTCGCCAATGACTATCGCTGCGTTCGGGCAATCCTGCTCGACGTCTATATCTGAGAACGTCAGCTGCCCCATCGCCTCACGGTTCGGGTAAGAACGGTGATAGCGATCAAGAACCGCCTGCCAGCCGCGGGTCACTCCGTTCGCACCTATGAACAGCGTCTTGTCCGATTGCCAGTAGTACTTCATGAATGCGTCGATATCGCCGCGATTCCAAGCGGCAACCTGCGTGTTTAGAACGGCTTGAATTTGCGCTTCGTCAGGGCTTCCCGTCTCCTTGCCCGGCGGGTGAGCAGTGAGTCCGGGCTTGGCGAAGGCAAAAGGTGCACCCGATAGACATACCAAAGCACTTGCTGTCGAAGGGCTCGGCCGCTCGCCTGCACCCAAAGCGCACCCGCTTCCAATTGCAAACACGACTCCCAGGGTCACCAGAAGCCTTCTCATGCAGCCTCCCTGCAACGGCCGTTCGCCGTGCTAACAGGGGTTTCTACCTCAAGCTGCGGCATTACTCAAGATCGACAGTGCGCCGCTTTGGTACGTCGGTTCTATTGTCCCCGGCGCTCGAAAAAGCGAACCTAGGGACGGTGCAAGATGCTAATCGCCGCGCTCATCTTCGTGATCTCGATGGCCACCGCGCTTCAGTTCGTGGTGCTCTCCTGGCGCGCAGCAATGCTGAAAGTGGCATCAGAGCCCCTTTCGGCGGACTGGGAGCCGCTTGCCGGCTCGTTAGCTAAAGCCTTTGTTTCTAATGGTTTTTCGAGCTTGGCGGCCTATAGTGACCTTTGCCCTGAATTCAAGAGCGGTGCGGGACCCAAGGTCGGAACCCTGCGCCTATACTATCAGTTTCTGCAGCTTTGCCAGAGGGTCGGCAACCTGATCACGCCAAACGCGGCCTTCTGGACTGCGCGGGAAATAGCTCTCTGCACCCGCTGTGCGGCGGTAATGCTCTCCCACCGAATGGAGCAAAACCACGCTCTATCCGCCGCCGCCCGTTCGTTCTAACCCCAGTCTGCCACCTACGTTCTCCTGCACCGTTTGTCCCCTCGGACAGTATCATTTACGTTATCGGGCTCAGCGATTGGGGTTATAGCTCCTGCTGCTCCGCGTTCTAATTATCTTTAGGGCAGAGGTGCACCACTACAGGCGCTGTGACCATGAAAATTCATACAAATCGTTTCACTTGGACCTGCATTCTTATCATCGGCCTTCCACTCATTCTTGCCGGATGTGAGGCCGGCACGCCCACAAAGTTCCATGCCGTAATCCTGACGCCCAGCGCGGTGCAAAGTATCGACCAGGGCGGGACCGTGAATATCAGCGCAGCCGTGCTGAACGACGCGTCAAATGCCGGGGTCAACTGGTCCGTCAATGGAGGCGGCACGCTAGGCGCCACAACGACGACGGGCGCCACCTATGACGCCCCTGCGAGCGTGAGTTCGCCGACGACGGTCACTGTCACGGCCACATCCGTCACGTATCCATCCAGCTCTGCAAGCTTGACCATCAATGTTGAAACGGGCCCTGCAATTACAACCACCTCTCTCTCTGCCGCGACTATTGGTGCGCCTTACAACGCTACTGTGAACGAGTCCGGCGGCGTCGCTCCGTTCACTTGGTCCATTGTTTCCGGTCCTGCGTGGCTTGCTTTGAATTCGAGCAGCTCCAGCTCTGTAACCCTGGCGGGTACGCCCGCCGTTTCTGACGCAGGGAATGCAGCTGTCACAATTAAGGTGACAGACGCGGATGGCGCTTCCTCGACATCCTCCGGCCTAACGATCACAGTTACCAATCTCGCGATCACCACAACGTCGCCTCTTCCCGCAGGCTCTCAAGGAACTCCTTACAGCGAGCAATTTGCCGCCTCCGGAGGCACGTCACCGTACAGTTGGTCCGTCGCAAGCGGCTTCTCGCTTCCGGCAGGACTGACGCTTAGCGCCGCGGGGCTGCTTTCGGGCACGCCAACAGCGGGCGTTTCATCCGCGACTTTCGGCATCACCGTCACGGATAGCGAAACGCCAGCCGTATCGGTAACACAGACCTTCACATTGACCGTTTCTGGTTCGCAGAATCCCAGCCTGCTGAACGGCAACTTCGCTTTCGAATTCAATGGATTCAATTCCAGCGGCGCCGTTGTGACTGCCGGAAGTTTTTATGCCGATGGCTTGGGCAATCTCCAAACTGGGGTCGAAGACACCAACTCGATCGGTGGGACGCCCGTCAACCGAACCTTCACCGGAACCTACACGGTCAGCTCTGATGGTCGCGGGCAGCTCGTTTTCAGCAGCATCTCAGGTTCGCCGACCTACGATTTCGTCATCGACTCGACGGGTCAATTCGGGCGAATGATCGAAGCGGACTCCACTGGAGTCCACGGCTCCGGCCAGCTTCAAGTGCAGGACGCAGGTTTCAATGTGTGCACCTCGGACACGCTGGACGGCGAATACGCGTTCGGCGTCAGTGGATATTCGTCCTCTGCAGCTGGGACTTCGGCAGGACCGGTCGTTGCCTTGGGGCGCTTCACTGCCACTCAGCCGGTCAGTTCAGGTGGGCAGGGCTCGCTGAGCAATGGCGAGATGGACGCAAACGCTCCAGGAAGAGGGTTGGTCGAGGAACCCCTTAACAGCCTTTCGGGAACCTACCAATCGACTTCGGAAAGCGCGCGCTGCACGATGACGGTCACCACGACCACGCTCCCGAGCATGACGTTTAGCGTTTATCCGGTAACGAATTCGTTGTTCTTCCTGGTTGAGACCGACAACGTTTCCGGCAGTTCCAGCACGCCTTTCCTCACCGTTGGAGAGCTACGCCCGCAAAGCGGATATCCATTCTCCGGCCTCTCAGGCCCATTCACGGGCACGAGCGTCGGCGGCTTAGTGGGGCAGTATCTCTCGGGAACGACTTACGTGCCCGATGACGTAGTCATGTCGATCGATACGAGCGGAGCGGGAAGTTTCAATATCTCTCTAACTGAGAATCGTGGCGGAACGGTGACGCCGTTCTCCGGCAGCGGAACCTTCGTTAACGCCGACCAGTACGGACGTGTGGCCACGCAGGGTTTGAACGACGAAGTCGATCCGGTCTGCTATGCCATTAACACAAACCAGGCGTTCTGTATCGGCGGCGTGACGGGCAACCCGTTCTTTGGAATCCTCGAACCGCAGTCGAATGGCCCGTTCACCGCGGCAACCATAGCAAACACTTTCATCGAAGGCACCGCTGCGCCTGCGAATACAGCGGTTACCGATCTCTCGGGTGTCCTTGCGTTCGACGGTTCTTCTGCTGTCAGTGGTACGCAGGACACCGCCACAACGTCCGGGCAGACCGTCACAGGCACATATAAACTCAGCTCGACCGGTTCAACCGACGGCAGCGGGACCATTACGCTGACGTCGCCAGCCGCATTTACGGGCTCGTTCTACATCATTTCGCCAAACGAAGCGGTGGTGGTGTCAACTACCAGCGGCAACTCGAATCCGCAGCTCATCATCATCGGCCACGAATAAAGCCGCTGCACATTTGCGGCAGAAACGCGGCTCTTACTGCGTCGCTTTGAGGGGGAGGAGAGTCTCTCCCTTCGATTTCTCATTCCTCCCCGTCGATTTCTTTGCTTCTTTTTGCCGCCTGCTATCATCGTCACGGACATTTGGAGGACCTCATGCCCCTGCTGCTCACCGAAGCGGATGTGCGTTCGCTGCTGACGATGGAACTCGCGATCGAGGCGGTTGAGGAATCTTTTCGCCGCCTTGCCGACGGCTCAGTCTTTCTGCAGCCGCGCCACAGGTTGAATGTTCCAGGCAAGAGCTATCTGCACTACATGGCCGCGGCGGATTCTGCTGCCGGTTATATGGGGATGAAGATTTACACGACGTCGCGCCATGGCCTGAGATTTCTGGTTCCACTTTTCGATGCAGCATCCGGCGATTCGCTCGCGCTGATCGAAGCTGATTATCTCGGCCAGGTCCGTACGGGAGCTGCCAGCGGAGTCGCGACAAAATTTTTGGCCCGTCGCGACGCGTCAACCATCGGCGTGATCGGTACGGGCTCGCAGGCAAAGACGCAGGTCGAAGCCATTGCAGCGGTGCGTAAGATCAAGGAAATTCGCGCCTATGGACGCGATCAAGCGCGGCGAGAGCATTTCGCAGCGGAAATGTCCTCGCGCCTGAAAACACGAGTCATCCCCGCGGAGTCACCGGAACGCGCGGTCCGCGATGCGGACATAGTCATCACGGCTACTACGTCCACCCGGCCCGTTCTCGAAGGTAAATGGCTCGCGCCAGGTACCCACATCAACGCCATCGGCGCGAATTTCCCGCAGAACCGCGAACTCGACGACGAGGCCGTCCATCGTTGCGACCTCATCACTGTGGATTCGCGCGAACAGTCCAAAGTGGAAGCAGGCGACCTGATCGACACACTCCCTGATAACGATTCCGGTTGGGGCCGGGTTCTCGAACTATCAGAAATCGTCGTGCGAAAAGCAAAAGGACGCCTTAGCCCGGATCAAATCACCCTTTTCAAGTCGAGCGGAATCGCGAGCGAAGACATCGCCGTCGCCGGCCGAATTTACGAGATGGCGCTCAACTGCCGCATCGGACGCGAAATCCCCATGTGGCAACAGGAAGAATCCGGTCTCCCACGCCAGAGGAATGCCACCCAAGCTAGTAGTGACACTTAGATTCTCTTCGGTAAGAACGCGGGCCTCACATTCTTTTCTGGAAGTAAGATCTCCAGATGAAGGGAATCGGTCGACTTGCATTCCTTCCTGCCGTCGCAGCTCTTATCCCTGGTCTGTCGCGCCAAGCCCTGAAATCCCAGCACAGTGCCGAACTATCCAAGGCCAAGATTGTCGTCGGGGTGCTGGAGGATGTTCCCGGCCACTACGCAGGCCAATCCGATTTTCGTGCAGTGCGAGCGATATTTGAAAAGGTTGGCAATGAGTGGAAGCCGTTCCCGAATGACTGCCGCAGCGTCAATTGCTTAGCTACTGTCACCGGCAGCTACCCAGCGCACGTCACATGGACCATCGCGTTCAACGGAAGAAATGTCGGCCGAGTGGAAACTAGAGTTCCTAAGAGCTTCAAGTTTTACTCATCCATTGGTCTCGATAATGTAGTTAGCACGAACTCAGTTCCGACCATCGGTAAGAGATCGATGGAGTACGGCGGATTTCTTTCTACCCCCGTTTACCGCCCGCTTGTTGCGGTGTCGCAGCCCAATTTTCTGGACCCACAGGAATGGAAAACCACTGCTCTGCCACCTGAGGCGGCCATAAGCTTGCGCTATGAGTTTCGGAAGAGATTCCCGAAGGTGTCAAATTGCAAAAATCCTGACGAGGACTCTTTGCGGCCATGGCCCTACAGCGATGCAGATATCAGGTTCGGGAAGACCTATCGGTCGAACGACAACGAGATCCTGTCGTCAGTTTTACTCGATTCGTGGCGATGCGATGGACCGAGTGACGACGGAAGCGCCTTTGATCTCCAGTGGTATCTTGTGAATCCGAGGGGAGAAATCAGGTTTATAGGTAGTGGTATGCGGCTTCTTGATGCGGGCGATTACGACGCCGAGGGCCGCTCCGAGCTAGTCTTCGTCGTAGACGGGTATGATCTGGGTGGCTACGAACTTTTCTACGACGACTTCAGGAAGCGGGCGGTCTTCAATTTCTCGTACCACTGACGGCATTGTGGGGGCGCGCTTCGGCCGCTTCGCTGTTGCGTCATCGGCGAACAGCAAGGCTTCCGCACTGGCTTCGGCTCCATCATCTCCACGCGCGTCAGATCGGGATCGTACAGGTTGAGTTGCCATTTCCCGTCGCGGCCGATCTGCGGTTTCTCCGCCAGTTTCGGCTCGCGTCCAAGAAGGATTTTGTAAGCCGCGTTTACGTTGCGGACGCCCAACGCCACATGGTTCACGATTCCAAGGGTGCGAATCGAAGGATGGTCGCCGACGTTCAGCATGTATTCGAGCCAATCATTGCCGTTCGGTACTCGCATATCGACCCAATCCGTTCGGCCGTCCTTCATCCCGCCCTGCCAGAATTCGTGGAAGCCGAGAATGTCCTTATAGAACTTGTCGGCAGCAGCGCGGTCACGGACCGTGGCCCCGACGTGAATGATGTGATCAGAGATGCGTGTGATGGGAAGGTGCTTTCCAAAGTCGCGGATGTGCAACGAGCCGGGCATTAGCTGAACGAATTCGACCGTGTGGCCATCGGGGTCGGTCACTTCGAAGCCGCGGTTGCCATCGAGCATCGGCGGCAGCTTGTCCGGCACCTTGATCCCTTTGCTGGCGAGATACTCGCGCAACTGCTCCGCGTCCGTCGTTTCGAACGCGATGTGGGAGAGCCAGCCCTCAGCCGCAGTCCGCTTTCCGGGAAACACCTCGATGAACTGGTGATCGTTTACTTTGAAATAGGTAAGGAGAAGTTTGCCTGGAGGATCGTCTAGGCTGAACGCGTCACTCAGGCCGAGAATGCCTGTATAGAATGCCCGCGCTGCCGCGAGGTTGTCTGTGTTCACGCCAATATGCGAAATTCCGACGATCGGCGGGCGCTCGATGCGTTCAGTGAGGGGTCGAGAGCGACTACGACTCGTGAATGCTAATCCGAGCACGACAGCCATCGCAACGATTCCGCCGAGTGAGCTGCTTCTTCGAGTGCGCAGCGACATTGGCATGTTCCCTCTGGCTTCACACACGCTGGAAACGCGATCCGAGCGAAAGCATACACCCTATTTGCGGGGGGCTGTGGTTACACTCGTGTACGCGAGCCGTGGTTTCAGGCTGGCTGATGATATTGAGACAGGCGCACTTAGCCGACTCGCGAAACGAACTTCGAAGCACAAGGGGAGGCTACAAAATAAAAAGCTCCAGATTCGGTTGGAGAACCGGCCCTAGTCGAAGACCGGTACTGTGACCCATTTGCGGTCGCGGGCGCTGGCCGCGATGGCCTCGCATAAGACGAGCCCGGCATGGCCGGCTTCAAACGTTGGAAATAAACGACGCGCATTCATGTCGCCCCGTTCGATGTAGCCGTAAAATTCCCTGAACAACTGCACGAACGTGTCGGGATATCCTTCCGCGTGTCCGGCGGGATACGCGGCGAACGTTCGCGTTTCTGGACTCATCAGGGCGGGGTCCTTGATCAACTCACGATTCGGCTCGCGACGCTTGCCGATCCAAAGCGTATTGGGCTGCTCTTGATTCCACGCGACGGAGCCTTCGCTGCCGTCGATTTCGTACCAGAAGCGATTCTTGCGGCCGGCGCTAACTTGCGAGACGGTCATCGCACCGCTCATGCCGCGGTCAAAATGCAAGAGGACCGACGCGTAGTCTTCCGTATCAATCCTCACGCGGTCGAAATCCGTGCCCTTGAGCTCCTGAAATGTTTCGACGGCGCCGCGCGGGCGCTCGCGCTCCGGCACGATCGTCGCAAGGTCGGCACAAAGCTCGGTGACGCGTTGGCCTGTGATCCACATGACCGTGTCCAGCCAGTGCGTCCCTATATCGGCTACGGTGCGCATAGAGCCACTCAGAGCAGGATCGAGTCGCCAGTTCCAGTCGGAAGGATAGAGGAGCCAGTCCTGCAGGTACGAGCCGTGGACCATTCGTGGCTCACCAATGGTTCCGCGCTGCACCAGGGTTCGTGCCTCCTGGCACATGGGGTAGTAACGCAAATTGTGTGTTAGGGCTGCGGCGCACTTCCGCTGTCGCGCCAATTCGACGAGCTCCGCTGTTTCGCGCGAATTCATGGCCAGCGGCTTCTCGCACATCACGTGCTTCGCAGCCATCAGCACAGCGGCCGATTCGGTACGGTGGAGATTATTCGGCGTGCAGACGTGAACCGCATCAATGGACGTGTCCGCGGTAAGTTCGTCGAGCGAAGCGTATGCGCGCGCGATTCCGAGGGCCTGCGCCTGATCTCGCGTGCGCTCTGGCGAACTGCCTAGCAACCCTGCAACTTCAATTCCAAGGCGACGAAGGGCTTCGATGTGCGCGCGACCCACGAAACCAGCGCCTATAACGGCAGCTCTCACGTTTACTCCCGGACGGTGCATCGACCGGTGAGAGTTTCGCAGAACAGGGTGCCATTCGGCTACTCGTGTCGGAAGGAGTTGTGGAAATTCCCGGGCGCATTCGGCGCGGCCCACAGGTGCTGTTAGAATGCCGGAACGAGGAATCGAATGATCGGCCAGACCCTCGGACGCTACGTCATCACCAGTGAAATCGGGCACGGCGGCATGGGTGTGGTTTACCGCGCTCGGGATCCGCTCCTCAATCGCGAAATCGCCATCAAGGTACTAAGCGAAAGCCCAGCAATCAATGAACTCGGCCACGAACAGCTTCTCCACGAAGCGCGAGCCGCCAGTGCCCTGAACCATCCGAACATTTGCACCATTCACGAAATCGGGGAACACGACGGCCGCCTCTTCATCGTGATGGAACTGATCGAAGGCAAACCGCTCAGCGAAGTTGTCGCACCGCTCGGCTTGCCGTTCGAGGTGCTTACCCGATATGGCCTGCAAATCGCAGATGCGCTGGCCCACGCGCACGATCGCGGCATCATCCATCGCGATCTGAAAAGTTCAAACGTTGCGATCGCGACGGACGGACGCGTAAAAGTGCTCGACTTCGGCCTCGCACGTTTCATCGACCGCGACGAACCGGACAAAACCACCAGAACGGTGGCATCTGTCGTGAACGCCACAGGGATCACCGGCACGCTTCCCTATATGGCACCCGAACAATTTCGAGGTGAGCATCTCGATCATCGCGTCGATATTTGGGCGCTCGGCGTGATTCTTTACGAGGCGGCGGGCGGGCAGTTGCCGTTCAGCGGATCGACCCCATTTGCGCTGGGCGCTGCCGTCCTGAACCAGCCGCCTCCACCATTGCCCAACCATATTCCTCCTGGGCTCAGCGGGGTCATTCAGAGGTGCCTCGCCAAAGATCTCGCGATCCGCTACCAGAGAGCAAGCGAAGTGAGCGCGGCTCTCGGAGCAATCCAAGTAGCCGCCGTGTCGACACCGGCGGGTCCTGGCGGCAAGAGAACCGTGCCCACCGTTCTGCGGAGCCTTCATCATATCCGGGTCAATCCAAAAGAAGCGCTGCTGCTCATCGGAACAACGAAGGGCGCGTTTTTGCTGCGCTCATCGCCCGCACGGAAGCGGTGGGAAGTGGGAGGTCCCTACTTTCACGGTGACGCCGTGTACGCCTTGGCTTTCGATGGGCGCGATGGCCGGCACCGGTTGTGGGCGTCTACTTACAGTATTCTTTGGGGGACTGTCCTCCGCTCCAGCGACGATTTCGGCAAGACCTGGCGCACGCCGGAAGAGGCGCCGATCCGCTTTCCTGCGGATTCAGGACTATCGCTGAAAAATATCTGGCAGATTGCGTTGCAGGAAGACCGTCCGGACACCTTATATTGCGGCGTTGAACCGGCTGCGCTTTTCGAATCGCACGATGGCGGTGAATCGTGGTCTCTCGTCCGGGGACTGTTCGATCACCCTCATCGTCCGCGGTGGGTGCCGGGAAACGGGGGTCTGGCCCTGCACACGATCGTGTGCGACCCGTCAAATGCGAATCGAATGTATGTTGGAATTTCCTCTGGCGGGGCTTATCGAACCGATGATGAAGGCAAGACCTGGCAGGCACGCAATAAAGGAATTCGCGTCACGTTCACGCCTGAAAAATATCCGGAGTTCGGCCAGTGCGTTCATAAGTTCGCTTTGCATCCGGCTCGCCCGGACAGGCTTTTTCTACAGAACCATTGGGGAATCTATCGTAGCGACAATGCCGGCGATAACTGGCAAGACATCGCGAGCGGAGTCCCGTCAGATTTCGGTTTCCCTGTTTTAGTTCATCCACAGGATCCGGATTGCGTATACGTGATTCCCGTCGAATCCGACGAATTTCGCTGCACGCCCGACGGACAACTCCGCGTCTATCGCTCCCGCAATGCAGGCGGCGCATGGGAACCGCTTTCGCGCGGGCTGCCTCAACGCAATTCCTACGAGACCGTTTTGCGCGACGCTCTCGCAGCTGATTCATTCGATCCGACCGGTATTTATTTCGGAACACGCAGCGGCAGACTCTACGGCTCGCGAGACAATGGAAAGAGCTGGGAAACGATCCTTGAAGGATTTCCGCCAATCGTTTGCGTGAAAGCAGCAGTTTACGGCTCCGCATTGAATGGCAAGCGTGCGGCCGCGGTAGGATCCGTGCCGCCCAAGTCTCAGCGAAGCAAAAAAGCTCGCGTCGTAAGGAAGGCCAAGAGAAAAGGCCGCCGATAACGGCTGCGGACGAATGTGATGCCTGTCGTTTTCCATATTCCAGGTCCACTGCGGACGTTCACAAATGGCCAGGCGAAAGTTGCGGTCGAAGGCTCGTTTTCGGCGCTGCGGGACGCGTTCGCTGCGCTTTTTCTAATGTACCCAGGACTGCGCGACCGCATTTTGACCGAGCAGGGCGAGATTCGCCAGCACGTCAACGTCTTCATCGGAAACGACTGCGTTCGCTATGGGAAGGGTTTAGCCAGCGATGTTCCAAACGGTGCTGAAATTTCCGTGATCCCGGCAATTACAGGTGGTTCAGTCTATGGCCCCGCAGGAAACGGCCAGCCACTGCTTGAGGCGGCGGATTTGCGGAAATCGTTCCCGGCATCGGTGGGGGCACTGGGTTCCGCGGCTGGGCGGACGATGGCAGTTGATGGCGTTTCCTTTTCCGTTGAACGGGGTGAAACACTGGGAATCGTCGGCGAATCCGGCTGCGGGAAGACGACGCTCGCCCGGATGCTAGTTCGGCTAATCGAGCCCGATTCGGGCCACCTTCGATTTCGCGGCGAGGATTGGCTTGGTGCGCGCGGAGCAAAATTGCGCCAGCTTCGCCGTCGCATGCAGATGGTGTTTCAGGACCCGGTCGCATCGCTGAATCCCCGCATGCGAGTTGGCGGAATCGTCGCGGAACCCCTTGCGATTCACGAGCCGGACCTGACGCGCCGGCAGCGCCAAACGAAAGCTGCTGGAATTCTGCAAGCCGTTGGACTCGGTGACGACGCTCTGAATCGCTATCCACACGAATTTTCCGGAGGGCAACGACAGCGCATCGGCATTGCGCGCGCGCTGATCCTGCGGCCGGAGTTGGTGATTGCTGACGAGCCCGTTTCCGCGCTCGACGTATCGGTTGGCGCACAAATTCTGGAACTACTGGCGCAGTTGCAGCGGCAATTTTCGCTCACGCTGATTCTTATCTCGCACAGCTTGCCCGTCGTGGCGCAGCTCGCTAACCGTGTCGCGGTGATGCACACGGGCCGCATCGTCGAGATTGGCAACGCCGATCAGGTAATCGCATCGCCGCGCGAGGATTATACGAAGGCGTTGATCGCTGCCGTCCCACAGATTCCCATCTAAGGTTTTTGTCGTTCCCTAATCTGCTTTAGGGTAGACTCAGGCCGCACTGAAATTTCCCCGACCCGATCAGCGTAACTGTCACTAGATCCAGGCAAGGTTTGTCATGGAAGGGAGGATCACACATGGCTAGCCCAACGATGCCCGCCCCCGCGCAGCCGGCGCCGGCCCCCGTGAGTTCATTTGGCAGGCTGTTTGGCGTTTTCTTTGAGCCAAAGACCACGTTCGAGTCCATCGTGCAGCGCCCAACATGGGTTCTGCCCATGCTCTCGGTGATCGTCGTTTCGGTTGTGATCGTATTTCTGATCGGTTCACGCGTCGGCTGGCGGCAGGTAATCGATAAGCAGATAGCGAGCAGCCCGCGGGCGCAGCAGCGAATGGAACAGGTCCCCGCAGAACGAAGGGATGCAATCCTGGAAAAGCAAGCGAAGCTTGCGCCCGTCATCGGCTACGTGGGTGTCGTCGTAGGAACGGCTATTGCGGAACTGATTGTCGCCGCGCTGTTGTTGGTCGCCTTCAACGTCATTTCCGGATCGAAGACTCGGTTTTCAGCGTCCCTGGGAATTGTGGCGCATTCATGGATGCCGTATGTGATTACCGGGCTGCTGGGGGTGCTCATCTTGTTTATCAAAGATCCAAGTACGATCGACACCCAGAACCTTGTCGCGTCGAACCCGGGCGCGCTGCTTGCCGATGGATCCGCGAAATGGCTTGTGTCTCTGTTGACCTCGCTCGACCTGTTCACGCTCTGGGTCCTAGTTCTGCAAGCGATCGGCTTCCGTGCGACCAACCCGAAGAAAATCTCCTTCGCACAGGCCTTGGGCATTATTGTGGTTCTCTGGCTGTTCTTCGTGTTAGTGAAAGTAGGATTCGCCGCGGCCTTCGCCTGATAAACTCGGGCGAATGGAATTTCACTTCGACGTTCTGGCCACCGATCCGAGTGGTGCCCGGCTTGGCCGTCTGACAACGCCTCACGGAACAATCGACACACCTGCATTCATGCCCGTGGGCACGGCCGCAACGATCAAAGCGCAAACGCAGCAGGATCTGGAAGCGCTCGGTGCGCAGGTCGTTCTCGCCAACACGTACCATCTTTACTTGCGGCCCGGCCACGAATTAATCCGGCAGATGGGTGGGCTGCACCGGTTCATGTCCTGGCCGCACCCGATTCTTACCGATTCCGGCGGCTACCAGATTTTTAGCCTCAGCGACCTCCGCAAGCTTTCCGACGACGGCGTCACGTTCCGCTCGCACATTGATGGCTCCGAACATTTTCTTTCACCCGAAAAGGCACTTGAAATCGAAATCGTCCTTGGCGCCGACATCATTATGGTGCTCGACGAGTGCATCGAAGCCCCGGCCGAAGAATCGCGCGCGCGTGGCGCGGCGCAGCGAACACTGGAGTGGGCGCGCCGCTCGCAGGATTTCTTCGCCGCACATGGAGACCGTGAACGCCAAATGCTGTTCGCAATCGTACAGGGCGGAACGTACTCGCTGTTGCGCAAGGAAAGCGCCGATGCGCTTGTCGCGCTGGATTTCCCGGGCTATGCAATCGGAGGCTTGGCCGTCGGCGAGTCGCACGAAATGACGTGCGAGATGACGTCGACGGCCACAGCAAGGCTTCCGGCCCATAAACCCAGGTATTTAATGGGCGTGGGGAGGCCGGAGCAGATTGCGGACTATGTCACGCTTGGCGTCGACATGATGGACTGCGTTTTGCCGACGCGGGGCGCACGGCACGGTTGCCTCTTTACATCGCAGGGGCAATTGCTGATTCGCAGTTCGCGCTTTGCGAAAGACGAACATCCCGTCGACGAAGCGTGCAGTTGTGCCGTATGCAGGCGATATTCGCGCGCGTACCTGCGGCATCTTTACGCTTCGCGCGAGCCGCTCGCGGCAATCCTGAACACCCACCACAACCTGTACTTTTACCTTGACACTATGCGCAAAATCCGCGAGGCTATCGGGTTTGGAAGGCTCGAAAGATTCCGCTCTGACCTTCGTGCACGACTCGCCAGGCAAATCTGAGCAGGCTTGAACGTGTTAAGAAGCGGGGCCGTATCTTCGGAAGTACAATCCACGCCTGTCTGAGCGCACTCGATCACGGACTTGCAGGGGTCCGAAGCGTGTTTCCGCTCGATCGAAAAGCACGGCCAGGCGCTATTCCCGGTACGGGTAAGGTGACATGCTTATTCCTTTGGCTTCCTTGATTTCGGCGCGCGCCGCCCTCTTCGTGCAAGCTGCCACGCAGCCTGGTTCGATCGGCCTGTTTCTCCCTCTCATTCTCATCATGGTAATCTTCTATTTCCTGATGATCCTGCCCGCGCAGCGACGCCAGAAGAAGACGGCGCAGATGCTCAAGAGCCTGAAAACCGGAGACAAGGTAATCACGAATGGCGGCATTTTCGGCACTGTTGTGGGTCTGGAGGATGAAGCCGTGATGCTGCGCATCGCCGAACAGGTGAAAGTCAAGGTTTCGCGGAGCGCGGTAGCCGGGTTGCAAGCGGAAACGGCGCAACAGAAAGAGAGTACTAAGACAGCATGAGCTCACAGCTGCGATGGAAATTCATTTTTATCTTCATCGTTATACTCGTCTGCCTGTTTGGCTTGATCGGGTTTCCCAACTCGTGGGGCCAGATCGGCCAGAACTTCAAGGATCGCATTCAACTCGGCTTGGACCTGAGAGGCGGCAGCCACCTGGTACTGCAAGTGGAAGTTCCGCAGGCCATTCGACAGCGCTCCTACGAAGCAATCGACGAGCTGAAGAAGCAGCTTCGCACCAAGGGCGTCAATTTCGGCGATGTGCAAAGTATCAGCGCGACCCAGATACTCGTAAAAAACCTCGATCTGGCGGGTTCAGGCACTTTTCGTGACGTAGTCACCACACAATTCCAGGATTGGACGATCACGCCGGCTGCCGGGCAGCCGAACAGCTATCTTTTGACGATGAAGCCGTCCTCCGTATCGGATATACAGCAGAACACGTTGGAGCAAGCCCGCGAAACGATTACGCGCCGAATTAACGCGCTGGGCTTGACGGAACCGACCGTCGCCTTCACTGGTCGCGGCGACAATGAAATTCTCGTCGAGCTTCCCGGCGAAGGCGATCCCACCCGAGCCAAAGAAGTGATTCAAGCCGGCGGACAGTTAGCCTTGCAAAAGGTCTTGGACGATCAGACGTATCCGTCCGAGGCGGCAGCGCTTTCCGGCCACGGAGGCGTTCTGCCTCCCGATGCGGAAATTGTTGCGGGATCCGCCGACGCTACGCCGGGACAGGGACAATCCAACGCGTATTACATTTTGGACCGCGTGCCAGTAGTGACCGGCACGGATCTCCGCAGCGCCGACGTGTCTCCCAGTACGAAATCCCCAGGCCAGTATCAGGTGAATTTCACACTTTCGACTGTAGCCGCCTCGCGCTTCGGTCCATTCACCGCCGAAAACATCGGACATCGTATGGCAATCGTGCTCGATAACAAAGTGTACGAGGCTCCAGTAATCGACGGACGCATCGACGACACGGGGGAAATCGAGGGCAATTTCACACAGCAAAGCGCGCAAGATCTGGCGCTCGTCCTCCGTTCCGGGGCCCTTCCTGCCCCCATCAAGTATCTGGAAGAACAGACGATCGGCCCTTCCTTGGGCCTGGAGTCGATTCATGAAGGAGTGCGTGCCTCCATCGGCAGCGTACTTGCCGTCATGATTTTCCTCGTGATCTATTATCGGCTGGCCGGTGTCAATGCAGTTGTGGCCCTTTTTCTCAATCTGTTTATCTTGCTGGCGTTCATGGCCTTCTCGGGCGCCGTTTTGACGCTGCCTGGCATCGCGGGCGTCGTCTTAACCATAGGTATGGGTGTCGATTCCAACGTCTTAGTATTTGAGCGCATACGAGAGGAATTACGGGCCGGCAAAGCTCCGGCTTCCGCCGTCGACATCGGTTTCGATCGAGCCTTCGTGACTATTATCGACACCCACATCACAACCCTGGTCTCGGCGGCTTTCCTGTTCCTGTTTGGAACAGGACCGGTCCGCGGTTTCGCGGTCACCTTGATCATCGGTTTGCTTGCGAACCTGTTCACGTCGATCTACGTGTCACGCGCGATCTTCGATCTCCACCTGACCCGCATGCCGCGTCAGGCAGAGCTTAGTATTTAGGGCATTTAAGAGCCGTCAGCCCCGTTCCTGGACGAACCACAGGGCCAGCATGCGCCCCCGCGCCGTCCGGGAACAAATCCGGGGGAGCGGTGTCAAATAAGGACGGGTAGGAGTCTATGGAATTTTTCCACAACGTGAATATTGATTGGATGGGGAAGGCGAAGTATTTCGTCGCGCTCTCCCTCATCCTCCTCGCGGTCGGGTGGATCTCCGTGTGGAAACAAGGGTTGCGCTACGGCATCGACTTTCGCGGTGGCACCCTCGTGAATGTGCGATTCGCCTCCAATGCCCCTGTCGACAAATTACGTAAGGGGCTTACCGCTGCTGGCCTTCCGGCGTCGACCTTCACCATCACTTCTATCAATGATTTCGCCGACCCAAACTCGAAAAACGACGTCGAGATCAGCATCGAAAAGAGCCGCACGGACGAAGGAGAGGATGTACAGCGCGAGATGGTTCTGGCCGCGCTGCAAAAGATGTACAGCGTCCCGGCGGGCAAAATAGACTTCAATTCGGTTACTTCACCCGACCTTGCGAATTACCTGACCAGCAAAGATCCTCTCAATCTTGGCCCCACATCGGCTGATCGCTATAAACAGGTGGCCGGTCAGATGATGGCTGCGCGAGCCCAGCTTGGGATCATTACGAACTTCGATCAGTTGAAGTCCGTCCCGGGTGCCACTCCTGTGGTAATCAACTCGCTGAAGAGCGGTTTTGTTCTGGGCGCGTTTGCTGTCCGCAGCGCAACCAGCGTGGGACCAAGAGTCGGCGCGCAGCTTCGCCATCAGGCGTTCTGGGCCACCCTATATGCCCTTGGCGGCATGCTGATCTACGTAGCGATCCGCTTTTCGGGCGGCGAACTGTTCCTCCGCGGCGCCCGCGGGATTGGCTTTGGTGCATTCCTCCGTCGCTGGATCGACACCATCATTTTCGGCGCCGCGGCGGTAATCGCGTGTTTCCACGACGTGCTGATCACGCTGGGCTTTTTCTCGCTGGTCCATTACGAGATCTCTTTGACTGTCATTGCCGCTCTGCTGACGCTCGTCGGCTACTCGATGAACGATACGATCGTCATTTTCGATCGGGTCCGCGAGAATTTGCGGCTGATGCGGCGCGAGCCGTTTCCAGAGATCGTCAACAAATCGATCAATCAAACGCTTTCGCGAACCATCTTAACCAGTGGCCTAACGCTGCTTACCGTACTCGTACTCTATCTCACCGGCGGCGAGTCCCTCCGCGCGTTCTCTTTTGCCATGGTGATAGGAGTTGTGGTAGGAACGTACTCCAGTTTTGGCATTGCGGCACCCTTGGTTGTTGTCTGGAACAAATATCAGGCTAGCAAAGCGGCTCCCGTTCGCGCCGGGTCCTCGGGCGAGAAGCGTGCAATTGCCGCCGCAAGGAGGTAACAGATGTTTGACGACCTTGTAGTGTCTGGCGCGCAAGCAAAGCACACACACAAGAGTTGGACGGTCGCGGCATCGGCGATTGTCCAGGTTCTGATCATTTTAGTGTTTATCTTGATCCCGCTCTTGGTGACTCAGGCGCTTCCGAAGGAGGCTGTCGCTGCGTGGATTACGGCGCCTGCCCCTCCTCCTCCTCCGCCGCCGCCCCCGCCGAAGGTGCAAGTGATCCATCAACAGGCGCCCCCGCTTATTCAACAAGGTAAGCTAACGGCACCTACTGTGATTCCAAAGAAAGTGAACATCATCAAGGAAGAGGCGGCTCCCGAGGTGTCCAGCGGCATGACGGGCGGCGTTGCCGGCGGCATCGGCGGCGGTTCAATGGGCGGCGTCCTCGGAGGGATTATCGGCAGTACGGGCGGCGGTCCACCACCGCCACCCAAAGCTCCCGAGCGAATCCGAGTCGGCGGTAACGTGCAGCAAGCGAACCTGATCCATGAGGTTCAGCCGATTTACCCTGAAATCGCGAAGACGGCTCACATTCAGGGCACCGTTCTTCTTCACGCGATCATCGGGAAAGACGGCACGATTAAGCAGTTGCAGTACATTTCAGGGCCTCCGCTACTGATGAGAAACGCAATGAGCGCAGTTCAGCAATGGCGGTATCGTCCGACGTTGCTCAACGGCGAGCCGGTGGAAGTTGAGACGACGATTTCCGTCGTCTTCACATTGGGCGGATAGAAGCAGGCGAGGTCCGGTCTGCTACGCGGCCGGGCCAGTTTCTTGGGGAACGGCAAAAGTCTCGTTGCCGAGATCATTTGGTCTAAGGAATGGAGGAGGAACAAACTCAATGTTCGCGACTTTAATGTGGGCTGGAGTGCTGGCTTTGCAGCAAGGCAGCGCCGAAGTGGGCTGGGATGTGGTTTCCATGTGGCACAACATGGACGTCCCGGCAAAAATTGTCGTCATCATTTTGTTCATCATGTCGGCGTGGTCGGTCGGCATCATGATTGACCGGGCGCTGATGTACAGCGCAGCGCGAAAGCAATCTCGCGTTTTCGTTCAGCAGGTTGCGGGAGCGCTGAAAGATAACAAGCTCGACGAAGCAATTTCAATTGCCGAGCGCAACAAGAAGAGCCATATCGCCAAGGTCGTCGCCACCGGCTTGTCGGAGTTCCAGGCCGCTTCCGCGCAGGTCAGCGATGAAGAGGTGATCGAAGCTGCAAAGCGCGGCTTAGAGCGCTCCGTAGCTATCGTCCACGCGGAGATGAAGCGTGGCCTCTCCGGACTTGCCACCATCGGCTCTACGGCTCCGTTCGTCGGACTGTTCGGAACCGTTATGGGCATCATCGGCGCGTTTAAAGGCATTTCCGCGGCGAAAGCCACCGGGCTTTCTGCGGTGGCCGGCGGTATCGCTGAAGCCCTAGTAACCACCGCGCTCGGTTTGCTCGTTGCCGTGCCGGCCGTATGGACGTTCAACTACTTCACGAACCGAGTGGAAGCGTTCGACGTGGAGATGGACAACTCATCGATGGAGCTGATCAACTACTTCATCACGCGGCGAAGCGGGAAGAAGTAAGTCATGGCGTACAAACCCAAAGCGCCGCCCGTGATGGCCGCCCCGAATGTCATCCCGATGGCGGACATCATGCTGGTGTTGCTGATCATTTTCATGGTAATTACGCCCCTGTTGACGAAGGGCGTATCCGTGGACATGGTTCACGTCCCCAACCCCGAGGATATGCCCAACGCCGATAAGGATGACGCCATCATCGTGGCTGTCACGCGCGACGGGAGCATTTACCTCGGCAACGACAAAGTCGGTATGGCTGATTTGCAGGACAAGGTGAAGGACAAGGTGTCCGGCCGGCTCGACAAGACCGTTTTCGTTCGTTCGGACTCGCGGGCGAAATTCGGCCAAGTGAAGTCGGCAGTTGATGAAATCCGTTCGGCTGGCGTGGACAACATCGGTCTACTCACACAACGGGTAGTGAGAGAGGCGCCGCCACCGCCCCCGGGTTCGGGCGGTTAGTTAACGGAGCGCGCCAAAGGGCAGGTTACTGAAGACGGTGACCTGTCCGGGTCGTACGGTTAGGCGTTTCCCGAAAAGAGCGTCGGCGACTTGGCGTGTTCCGCTTTTCGTGACGATTTAGAGGACCTAAAAGGAGTTTCGCGATGGGAATGGCAGTTGGTGGGAATAAAGGAGTAATGGCCGATCCGAACATCGTGCCTCTGATCGACGTTTTGCTTGTGCTCATCATCATTTTTATGGTGATTACGCCGACGATATCGCAGGGGCTCGATACAATCGTTCCGCAGCCGCCGCCTCCGCATCAAAAAGAAAACCAGGACCTGCTGAACAAGACGATCGTCGTAGTCGTGGGCGCGAACGGCGATGTGATGATTAACCAGGACAAGAGTTCCTGGGATCAGCTCGGTTCAACCCTTAGCAAGATCTTCTCGCAGCGTGCCGAAAAGGTGGCTTTCGTGAAGGGCGACGACGCGACGGAATTCTCCAACGTCGCCAGGGCGATCTCGATCATGAAAGCCTCCGGGATCGACCATGTGGGCTTGATTACGAACAAGATCGAAGCGGGCCAGTAATCGGTCGGGGCGCGCGGTTGGTCGCCATTCCGAAAACGCGCCAATTTGCGAGCCGGATGTGCCGGTTGGCAATAATCGAACAAGGGAGTTCTGCATGCAGCGCAATCTGAAGAATCGATTGTTCGTTGTAGCTGTCGCCTCGGCGGTGCTCGCAACAGCGGGATGCGACAAGCTGAAGGCGCGCGACAAGCTCAACAAGGGCGTACAGGCCTACAAGGCCGCGCAGTTCGATACGGCCATTGAGGACTTTAAGGAGGCCAAGGCGCTCGACCCCAAGCTGATGAACGCGCGGCTGTTCCTCGCGACGGCTTACGCGACGCAGTACATTCCGGGCGCGCCCTCACAAGACAACATGAAGATGGCGAGCCAGGCTATCACCGAATTCAAAGACGTTTTGACCGTCGATCCTAACAATTTGTCTGCGCTCGATGGCATCGGTTCGCTCTTGTGGGGCATGGGCTCGAATCCTTATAGCGAGCAGACTTTGGAAGACGCCAAGCAGTACCATATGAAGCACATCTCCGTTGCCCCCAACGACCCCGCTTCCTATTACTGGATCGCCGTCATCGATTGGGCGATCGCCTACCACGGCGATGCCGAGCTTCGCCTGGACTACAACAAGGACGCTCGCAAACCTCTGAAGGAGACAGATCCTCTGCCGGACAAGGTGGCACAGCAGTTCGCCCAGAAATACGGCTCGCTGGTCGACGAGGGGATTCAGTACGCGAAAGATGCGATGGCCCGCAAGCCCGAGTACGACGACGCCATGGCATACCTAAACTTGCTCTATCGCAGCAAGGCAGATATGGAGACCTCGGCTGACTCGCGCGATGCTGACTTGAAGATGGCCGATGACTTAGTCCACAAGGTTCAGATCATCAAGCAGCAGCGCATGGCAAATCCGCACGCCAATCCCACGTCATAATCTCCCAGTTTTCGAGGGCTCGCCACAGCCGGCGGGCCCTCCGCTACACCGCCAGCAACACATCAGACTTGTAGCCGCGGCAAATTCGCGCCCGGCTGCCAGCCTCTTGTCTTCTCTGTGGCATCCCCTGGTTGTACGTTCGCAATTCTGATATGGGTGTTGCGCTGAGCGAATTGCCGCTACACTTCTGAACAATCAATCGCGTTAGCCAGACGCGGACTAGCTCCAGTGCCGCGGCCCAGGCTGTCGATTTAAGAATGACGATTCCATGCTGAAACGCTTTTTTGCACATTATGTCGCGCAGGAGGTACGGCCGATGCTTCGCCTCGCCGTGCCGATCGTCCTGGCCGAACTCGGCTGGATGACAATGGGCATCGTCGACACGATCATGGTCGGGCACCAGCGCGACAGCGCAATCGCCATCGGCGCCGTGAGCCTTTCGAGCATTCTCTATTACGTCGTGGCCATCTTCGGCACTGGGTTGATGCTGGGTCTCGATACGCTCGTCTCGCAGTCCTACGGCGCGGGCGACTGGGACGACGCGCACCGATCCCTGATCAACGGCGTTTACCTCAGCTTGGGACTCACTCCAATACTGATGGGCGTTGTTTGGGCGTGGGAACCGATTGTGAGGCACTTTGGAATTCCAGCACCGCTCATCGCGCAGGCGATTCCGTACCTGCGAGCCCTCAATTGGGGCACGTTACCGCTGTTGCTCTATTTTGCGTTCCGCCGGTATTTGCAGGGAGTGAATTTGGTCAAGCCCGTCATGTTTTCGCTGATTTCCGCAAACATTGTCAATTTCTTGGGCAATTGGGTTCTGATCTATGGCCATTTCGGATGTCGCGCGATGGGCACCGTGGGTTCGGGATGGTCCACTTGCTGGGCTCGCCTGTACATGGCCCTCGTCTTGATGGGGTACGCGGTTTACCATGATATTCGTCACAAGACGGGCTTGCGGCGCGTCTCGCGTCGGCTCCATCTTGCGCGCGTGAGAGAGTTGCTGGCATTAGGATTGCCCGCTGCCAGCCAGATCGGCGTCGAACTTGGCGTGTTCGGCTTGGCAACTATGCTGATTGGAAAGCTGGGCGCGCTTCCGCTGGCAGGCCATCAGATCGCGTTGAACACGATCAGCTTCACCTACATGGTGCCGCTCGGCATCAGCTCCGCGGCGGCCGTTCGTGTGGGACAAGCCTTGGGCCGCCGCGATTCACATGGCGCCAGCCGCGCCGGCTGGACGGCACTGACTCTGGGGGCAACCTTCATGGCATGCATGGCCCTCGTCCTTTGGCTGGCGCCGGGCTACATCGCTCGTATCTATACGCCGGATCCCACGGTGATTCGGGCTGCCAGCGGGCTCCTGCTGATCGCGGCATTCTTCCAACTGTTCGACGGATTGCAGTCTGTTGCGACCGGAGCGCTCCGCGGAGCGGGCGATACTCGCACTCCGTTGGTCTGTCATTTGGTGTTCTACTGGGCGGTCGGTTTGCCCGTGGGCGCGTATCTATGCTTTCAAGCCGGCTGGGGAGTCCGTGGGCTATGGACGGGCTTGTGCATTGCGCTCATCCTGATCGGCAGTGCCTTGCTCTATGCTTGGCGGCGCAAGGAGCGCGGGTTTGCTGAATTGTTTGAGCGCCCTTCGATGCCCGGAGGTCCTGAAGTGGAGATTTCCAAGGTGGGATTATGAACGACGCTTTCATGTCTCGCGCTATCGAACTCTCAATTGAAAACGTGCGGTCTGGGCACGGTGGCCCGTTCGGTGCGGTAATCATTCGAGACGGCGCGATCGTGGCCGAAGGCGTCAATCGCGTGACCGAACGCAACGATCCAACAGCGCATGCGGAGATGGTCGGCATTCGCGCAACTTGCAGCAAACTGGCTACCTTCGACCTGAAGGGTTGCGAGATTTATGTCAGTTGTGAACCATGTCCCATGTGTCTTGGCGCGATCTACTGGGCGCGGATCGACCGCATTTATTTTGCGGGATTGGCTTCCGACGCTTCGGATGCGGGGTTCGACGATTCGATTATTTACCGCGAACTGGCGCTGCCGCGTGGTGAGCGCAGAATTCCGATGATTCCTCTCATGCGCCAGAAGGCGCTCGAAGCTTTCCACCTTTGGAAGGCAAAACCGGATAAAATTGCCTATTAGCGCGATCGGCGCCTCCCCGTATGATTCAGCTGCGGGTCCCCGTGCGGCGTCGACGAAAGTGAATCTGCCGGTTGCCGAGCCGCGGCAGCTGCGCTAGGGTAACCCTCTTGGGAAACGGCCGGACATCCGGAAAAATCCTGATCGTTGACGACGAGTCACGCTCCCGCGCGGCCCTTGAAACTCTGCTGCGTCGTGAAGGCTTCGAGGTGTATGACGCGCCAGACGGATCGTCTGCACTCTCAGCTTGCGTCACGCTTCAGCCCGACTTGATTCTTCTGGATGTGCTCATGCCCGGAATGGACGGCTTCGAAGTCTGTAAGCGGATCAAGGCGCGCCCGGAAACGCGATTGACTCCGGTCGTGCTTATAACGGGTCTTTCCGAAACCGAAGATCGGATCAAGGGAATCAATGCCGGCGCCGACGACTTTCTCAGCAAACCGATCGACTTGAATGAATTGTTGGCGCGCACGCGTTCGCTAATCAAGCTCAAGCAATACACCGATGAACTGGAACACGCCGAAGCCGTGCTGTTCAGCCTGGCCCTGAGCATCGAAGCTCGCGATCCCTACACGCGAGGTCATTGCGAGCGTTTGGCCGAAATGTCGGCGCATTTGGGCGAGAGGCTGCAACTTGCCGACGAACACGTTACGGCTCTGCGCCGCGCCGGTGTTGTCCATGATGTCGGAAAGGTCGTTGTGCCCGACGCGATCCTGCTCAAGCCCGCGCGCCTTTCTGAGGACGAGATGGACATCGTGAAAAAGCACCCGGTCGTAGGCGAGCGGATCTGCGCTCCCTTGAAGATTTTCCGGCCCGTCTTGCCGATCATCCGTCATCATCACGAGCGTTTCGATGGCTCAGGCTATCCGGACCACCTTCAAGGCACGCAAATTCCTCTTACCGCGCGTATTCTGCAGCTGGCAGACGTCTACGACGCGCTGACGACCGACCGTCCGTACCGTAAAGCCGACCAGCCCGAGGTTGCCCTGAAAATAATCGACGAAGAAGCGCAACGCGGCTGGTGGGATCGGGAACTCTTCGACGCATTCCGCGAAATGATCCGCAACGGTTACCCTTCAGACGCCAAGCGGGGCGCTGCTGTCACGACCCGCTCTTCCCCCGCGTAAATCACAAACCGCCGTTCGCGCAAAAATCCGACGAGTGTCAGCTGAAGCTCGCGCGCAAGCTGCACGGCTAGACTCGACGGCGCTGAAACGCACGCCACTACCGGCACACCAGCTACGATCGCTTTCTGCACGATTTCGAAACCTCCGCGACCGCTGACGAAAAGAATCGATTGCCGCAGAGCACTGCGATTTTTGAGCAGCGCCCAACCAATCACCTTATCCACCGCGTTGTGCCGTCCGATGTCTTCACGCACGACAAGCACGTTCCCTGCTTGGCCAATCAACGCCGCTGCGTGCAGGCCGCCTGTGCGCCCAAAAACGGCTTGCGCCGTCCGAACTGAGTCTGGCACACGAACCAGGAATCCCGGATCGATCCGAAAGTCGGGATTTGGTGCGCGAAGTGAGCGTGAGCGAATCGCATCGATGGAGGTCTTTCCGCAGATGCCGCAACTCGACGCGGCGAAGAAATTCCGGCGCATCTTTTCGGGATCGAAGGCTGCGCTCGGTGCAAGCTCGACGAAGACAATGTTTTGGCCATCGGCTGTTGCAGAGCCACTTGCGGTCGGTTCCTCGTCATCCTCGTCCGCCGCGAGCTTCAGGATATCCTCGCGCTGCGATACAAGCCCCTCCGTGAATAGAAATCCGGCCGCGAGCTCGGTATCGTGCCCTGGGGTCCGCATTGTGACTGTCAGCGGGTGCTCACCGATTCGAATCTCGAGCGGCTCTTCCGCGGCAAGATAGTCCTGCTTGCGCTCAATGTCGGCGTTGTCCCATTCGACGACTTGCGTCAGATCGATGCTGCGCGGCTTACGAGGCACGGCTTTCACTCCGTTCAACAAGCGACTTGCGGGTGTGCGGCGTCAGAATACATCGGACGAAGATCCCGCGACCGAGCCGAAAATTCCAGGGCTCGCTCCACCGCTTATGGAAACGATAGCGCAAAAAGGGTCTGGCTCGCCTCAAAGGATTCGGGACGAGCCAACGGGGCGTACAGGCGTGAGGGACTACGGGGACCTCGTCTCCAACCGCAGCCACTCGCGACTTCGAACGGCCGTGTCCACAATTAGTTTCGTCAGGAGCGAGGTCGCAAGTTCGTTTTTATACTGCCTCGAAGTGACGGTTCGACTCAGTCCGGCAAAGAGCTTCACGCATACAGTAGCAGTTGGCGTTTGTCATGGCTGAATTACAACACGATAAAAAAGCACCCTTGGCCATGCGGAGGGGGCGGCCACCGCGTATCCCTCTGATATAGATGGTTTTATGGCATCTTAGACCATTACGATCTACCGTGTTCACCGGAGTTATCCACAGGGTTTCACTCAGACCGCTGACGGAACGGGCCCGCTCAAAGTATGATTGTAATGTCTTCCTTCAAGGATTGCCTGTCTTCGATGTCGATCGCGATTTCACTACCTTCCGGCATTACTGCCAAGATTACGGGCCTCGAAGTCTGGATGAGCGAAGTCCTAAAGCGAGCCGAAAATTTGTGCCCGGACTGGGATTCGGATGATGTCCACGACGTGCGTGTCGCGCTCCGCCGCTGCCGCACAATGGCGGATACTCTGGCGGACGTGAATCCTGGCCCTGGCTGGCACAAACTGAAGAAACACAGCAAGAAATTATTCCGTGCCCTCGGCGATCTGCACGATACCCAGGTCGAGCGCGATTGGGTAAGAAAACTGAGCCCCGCGAAGGACAATGGAAGCGGCCTTCGTAGGCACATGCTACGCGTTCTCGTGCGACGCCAAAAGGGGTGCCGCACCGCCGCCCAAAACGCGCTCGAGGCCTTCGATCGCAAAGCTTGGCGCAAGTTGACACGAAAGCTCCCGGACGAGGCCAGTTTTTTCCCTATGGAGAGTGTCGTCTTCCAACGGGAGGCACTCGCAAAATTGAACGAGGCCGTTGCGCTGTATCAAAAGGCGCGCAAGAACGCGAGCAGCGTTGCTTGGCACCGCACGCGCATTGGCATCAAGCGGTTTCGTTATGTGGTGGAGAATTTTTTGCCGCAACGCTATGAGCCATGGTCTGCTGATCTGAAGCGCATGCAGGATCTGCTCGGGGACGTGCACGATCTCGACGTCCTTCGTGCAGATATAAAGAAAGAGAGTGACAACCTGGCGCCTGTCGAAATTGCCGCCTGGATGGAGACAATTGCAGCGGAACGGAAGATTCGCTTGGATGAATTCCGCGCCGTGACTAGCGCCAAGGACTCACCCTGGCTCGTTTGGCGCGCCGGGTTTCAGTGGGGCCACAGCTTAATCCCGGCAGCGGAACATCCCCGGACCGAGTCGCTTTACGCCAGCTGACGCAACGCTTTCGGCGTCAAGATCGAAATCATATGCCACGTACTATGTGTGCCCGTTCGCTCCAGGCAGGCAACACCTGCCTTTTTTAACTCGGTGAAAACTGCCCTCGCGCCCACCATTTGCGCGATCAACTGATCCAGATGAGGAGCGTGGCCGAAGCACATCACTTCCTTTCCCTTTAGGTGCGAAATCTCCTTGATAAAATCAGCGGGACTTGCCGGCGGCTTCAGCGAGTCCGTGACGCGAACCTTCGCGGTCGGGAATCCCAGTGCTTCTGCGAAGATTTCTGCCGTTTGCGCGGCGCGAACGTAGGGACTGGTGATGAGAACATCAGGTTTTACGCCAAGCTCTTTTAACCCGAGCGCGGCAGCACGAGTTTTCTGTATTCCCTTAGCGGTTAAGGGACGCTCAGGATCCGGAGGTGCTTTCGGATCGGTCTTATCGACGGCAATGCCGTGACGCACGATGTATAGGATCATAGTTACGCGACTTTTTCCTTTCTTTGAGCCCGGCGGAACTCCGGCTTGAGACGGAATTCCTTTTCGAATAGACCCGCTTTCTTTTCGAGGCCTGTGAGATCAAGGCGAGTCCCTTCGGAAGCACGGATCACGAAGACGGCGCGCCGTCCAAGAATCTGTACACCGACGGCTTGAACACCCTCGCCGTGCTCCGATTCGAGCTTCTCTGCAATCCGCAATAGCCCGCTGAGCAGGCGGGTCTGTCGGCGGCGGGAGCCGTCAAGCGCCGCGTATGAAGCGTGGTCGACTTCCGGCTCGGACTTGCAGTTGTGATACCTCACCAATGCGGCCACCATGTCGCGGCGCCAGCCTCGCAGTCCGGGAATTTCGCCATTGCGAATCAAATATTCGCCATGCCGATGGTGTGATTTGCGGTTGATGAAATGACCGGTGTCGTGCAGCAGCGCCGCGATTTCGAGCGCGAGCCGCAGATCCGGCGTCATCTCGTGAAGCGGCCGCAATTGATCGAACAGTGAAAGCGCCAGGCGCGACACTTGTTCCGCATGCCGCAAGTCCGCCGCCACCCTCCGTGCAAACCACCTGGTTCCGGCCAGTAGTTCGGCCGCTTGTCGTTGCTCCTCCTTGGGCAGCGACACCGAATATTGCTGCGCAACGATGTCCAGCAGGATACCTTCGCGCACTCCGACCCCCGGAACGACCATCGTCTGCAGCCCAAGCCAGTGCGCCACCGTGCCGATAATGATGGCAGCGATCCCAATCACTTCGGCCCGATCCTGCCGGATGCGAAACACGCGCATGCGCCCCGAAACATCCAAGTTGAGCAGCCGCCACGTCTGGTCTCGCAGCAGCCGAACATTGATTGCTGGAATGCGGCCGAGACTCGGAGCTGGTGCAAACCGAACGAGCGCCTCCGCGTTTCCGCCGCATGCAACAACAATCGACCGCTTAAGAGCCGGCGGAGACGGAATCGCGCTGCGCAAGAGAGAAAGCACGTGATGGCGCAGCCGTCCGGCTAGGTCTTCGCTGATCGCGCCGTGCACCCGGTACGTCTCCATGATACGAATCGTTCCAAGGGGCAAAGCGACCCGCCGGTCAAGCACGCCTCGCTGGAAGAAGTTCATCTCCAGGCTGCCGCCGCCCAGGTCGAATATGAGCCTGGGTTGTACGCTGTCGCCCATCGCCCAATGGGCCGCCGAACACACGAGGCGCGCCTCTTCGGCACTGCTGATGATCTCGACTTCCAAGCCTGACTTGCGTCGGATGCGCTCGATCAATTCCCGATGATTACGCACCTCGCGTGCAGCCGCCGTTGCGACGGCGCGATAGGCGCTAACGCCATCGCGGTCCATGCGCTCCCGAAAGGCGCGAAAAACGCGAGCTGCGCGCGAAATCGTATCGTCGTCCAGCAGGCGTCGTGTAAACGCGTTGTGACCCAGGCGGACGGATGCGCGTTCGGTTTCGAGGAATTGAATTTCGCGCGGACCGGTGCTGCGTGCGATCATAAGACGGATCGCATTCGATCCCGCGTCAATTGCAGCCAGTTGGACCGGTGCAGCCACTTAGCGCCACAGTTGAGATAATGCGTTCGAAGGACGGTAGTGCGTATTGCGAATGCCCAGCCGCGCGGCGATTTGCTTGCGCAGCGTCCCGTTGACCTCCCGAACGCTAGCTTCCCCATCCACCTCGATAAAACCATGCCGGTTCGCCAAATACTCGAATTCTCGCTTGATCATCGACTGGTAACGAATGAACGACTGAAATAAATCGTTCGAGAGAGACATGTCTCGTCCAGACTCCCAATAGCTGATTGAATGGGCTTTCTTGAATTCGCGATCGAACGCGACTTCCGGCCGCACGTTCAACCAGAAAGTGAGGGTCGGTCGCAAAGCCATCTCGTAAAGACCATGCAGATAGTCGCGACTGATGCCCCTCACAGCGGCCCGCGCGATCAACGTGAAAATGTATCGATCCGCTAGGACCACGAGCCCCGATTGCAGTGCAGGCAGAATGCGCCGTTCGAGCTGATCGTAGAAATCCGTTCCGTACATCAGCGCAAGCGTCATCCTTGTCACGGCGTTCTCTTCCAGCAGTCCGTCGATGTCCTGCGCGACAAGAAGCGAGCGTCGCAGGCCCATGCTTTGCACGGCAAAACCTTCAGACTCAAGCCATTCCGTCAGCAGGACAACCTGCGTGGAACGTCCCGACCCGTCGCTTCCCTCCAGCACGATCAGCGGTCCGCTCAGCTCCTCGGTGTTCACGCCGGGTAACGGGATGCCGTAGAAGCGTGACGCAACATCGCCGGGACCCGAGCCGTTCGCGGCCTTCGATCCGGCCGCCGCGGACGTTTTCGGCTTTCCGTTTCCCCGTGAATTGCCGCTACTTCGCTTCATCCTTCTTCTTCTTTTTGTGGCGTGGCGCGAATTGCCCCAGGTCAATCCGGTGCCGCACCAAATCACGCATCTGACGCTGCAGTCGGTTCACCGGAAGCGTTCCATCCATCAGCACGAAATGGTCTGTCTCCACCATCTGGTCGTAATTGTTCAGGATTCGTTCCTGAAACATGCGGAAGCTTTCCTGGCGGTCGAGCGAAATTCCTAGGTCCATGCCTGCCTCGTAATACTTCAGCTTCGGGCGGCCGGCCACGATTCGGTTAACTGCCACATCGAGCGGCGCGCGAAAATAAAAAGTGAGATCGGGCACGGGCGCAAAACTGTAAAGGTTGCGCAGCCATTTTGGCGAGCAGCCGCGGGCCGCATCTCGGGCGAATGCAGTGTAGATGTACCTGTCCGCCAGCACGAGATATCCACCGTGCAACAGCGGCAGGATCTGGCGCTCGCATCGGTCGGCAAAATCCGCCGCGTGCAGCAGGGAAAAGGTTACAGCCGTCAAAAGCCGTCTCTGCTTGCCGCGCCGAGTCGCGGATTTCACCAGAGGCGAGGAGTTCCACTCCGTGAAATGAATCCGATAGCCGCCGATTTCAAGCCACCGCTTCAACAGGTAAAGCTGCGTGCTCTTTCCGGAGCCATCCGTTCCCTCGACGACGACAAGCGCGCCTGGGTAGGGGCGTTGCGCGGTTGATTTCTGAGGCGCCGTTTCGGGCACCGGTGAAACGTCAGGAGTTGTTGTTGCCATCCAGGACGCCGCTCTACTCAAACAAATATCATACTTTTGTACCCGTTAATGCTCCATGAAAATCGGATGACAGCCACGTCAAGCAAGCTGGAAGGAGAGGTCTGCACTCCTCGCTCGTCGATTAACTGATGTGGATGTCTGGAAACGAAAGTGCTGCTAAATTGGGTGATGCACGTTTGCGCGGCGGAAGGGGTGAATGACCAAATTCACGAAACAGTTGATTGTCAAGCCCGGTGAAAAGGTTCGCCTCTCGAAATATGATCCTGAGGACACGCTGGGCTGGCACAAGGGGCACAAAATGGAGTCCGGCCTCGAAACGGCGATCCGGCGGATCGACAATCTGCAATATCGCTTCTCCGCCGAGCGAAAACACGCACTTCTGATCGTCTTGCAGGGGCTCGATACAGCGGGCAAAGACGGCACCATCCGGCATGTCATGTCCGGTATGAATCCCCAAGGCTGCAAAGTGACATCGTTCAAGGTTCCAACAACCGACGAGGCCGCGCACGATTTTCTCTGGCGCATCCACAAATCCGTGCCGGAGCGCGGCGACATCGGCATTTTCAACCGGTCGCATTATGAGGACGTGCTCGTCGTGCGTGTCCACAAGCTCGTGCCGAAAGATGTATGGTCGAAGCGGTACGATCAGATTAATGAGTTCGAATCGATCCTGGCGGCAAACGGCACTCGAATTCTCAAATTCTTTCTGCACATTAGCAAGGACGAGCAAAAACAGCGTCTACTCCAGCGGATAGATGACCCGGAACGCAACTGGAAACTTTCTGAAGCCGATTTTCATGAGCGCAAATTCTGGGACGATTACACAGCTGCCTACGAGCACGCGCTGACGAAGTGCAGTACAAAGGATGCGCCGTGGTTCATCATTCCGGCGAATAAAAAATGGTTCCGCAATCTCGCTGTCTCGCACATCATCGCGGAAACGTTGGAAGACATGGATCCGAAATTTCCGCCGCCGACTGTCGACATATCGAAGCTTAAATTTTCTTGATTATTTCGCCTGATCCGGCGGGCATTACATTTCGTACGGACAGGATATTCCGTTGAGCAAACGCATTCCGGGGGTGCCTTGCAAAAGCGGCGCATTGCCGCATACTGTCGGCGAACCATCCTTCGTGTTTGCCAGTCAACTATGAGTCATGAAGCGTCATTTCCGCGCAGTTTCCTGAAATCCTACCCGAAGGCCACTCGCGCCGAAGGATGCTTCATATACACTGCCGAAGGACGACGGTATCTCGACGCGTGCGGTGGCGCTGCGGTGGTGACCATTGGCCACGGCGTCCCAGAGGTCGCGCGCGCCATCGGCGACCAGGCGTCGCGACTTGCTTACGTCCATTCCTCACAATTCAGCACGGGAACCGCTGAGACGCTCGCTCAGCGAATTCTTGCGCTCGTACCCGAACCGATGCGCCAAGGCGGCCGCGTGTATTTCACATCCGGCGGCTCAGAAGCTACAGAAACCGCGATCAAACTCGCGCGCCAATACTGGATCGAGCGTGGCAATACAAAACGCGTGCGTGTGATCGCTCGGCAGCAAAGCTATCACGGAGCGACGCTCGGCGCGCTTGCGCTTTCCGGCAACGTGCGCCGCCGCGAGCCGTTCGCTCCTCTGCTGCATGAATGGGGACACGTCTCGACATGCTTTTGCTATCGCTGCCCACTTGGTCTGCACTATCCCGAATGCAACGTTGATTGCGCCGACGATCTCGAACGCCTGCTTCTGCGCGACGGACCGGACGATGTTGCCGCGTTCATCCTCGAGCCGGTCTCAGGCGCGACGCTTGGCGCTGTCGCTCCACCAGACGGCTATCTCGAACGCATTGCCGAAATCTGCCGCAGGCGCGGCATCCTGCTGATCGCCGATGAAATCATGAGCGGCATGGGCCGCACCGGCAAGCCCTTCGCCGTGCAGCAGTGGGGCGTCGCTCCCGACATGATTCTTGTTGGCAAGGGAATCGCCAGCGGCTACGCGCCATTAGGCGCGGTGATTGCTTCCGGTCGCGTCGTCGAAGCCATTTCGGGCGGCTCCGGTTCCTTCCTGCACGGCTTCACCTACAATGCTCATCCGGTCTCAGTAGCCGCCGGCAATGCCGTTCTTGACTACATCGAGCGCGAAAAGCTCTTTGCCCGCGTCGAGCCAGCCGGGAGAGAATTGGGCGCGGCACTGGAATCGTTAAAGCGCTTTTCGGTCGTAGGAGACGTCCGCGGAATAGGCTTGCTCTGGTCGACTGAATTTGTACGCGACTTCAAAACACGGGAGCCTTTCCCCGTCGATGCGAGCATCGCATCTCGAATTGCCGAAGATGCGCTTGAATCCGGCGTTCTGACGTATCCGATGCAGGGCTGCGCCGATGGTCACCGCGGCGATCACATCCTAATCGCGCCGCCGTTCACAATCACTTCGGCGATGATTCAGATGATCGTTTCGGCCCTCGAACATGCCATCTCCGACCTTGAGAAAACGCATCTCGCAAGCACAGCCGGATCCGCGACAGTCCCATAGGCCGATGGTGTCTGCCAATGCGCGGCCTTTTGTGAGCATGCATATCCGAGTGAAGACGTCTTTATTGAGCACCGTCTAAGACACGGAGGTTCTGACGCGATGCGGAATTTTGTGCTTGGGATCATTGTGACGCTGTTGGCGATCGTCGTTGGGGCGCTTTGGTATACGCGCACTGGACGCGTGAATTTCCAGGCCGATCAGACACCGTCCGCGGCGGAGCGCTGGTTCGCCGGAGGCGCTTCTGACGCGTACGTCGAGCGCAACGCACCTCACGCCAGGAATCCCGTCCCGGCAACCGAACAGAACGTCGTCGCGGGAGCTGAACTGTACGTCAATCATTGCGCTGGCTGCCACGGCACGCCAGCAAGTCCGGACACGCAGTTTATGCACTCGTTCAACCCTCCTGTTCCGCGATTTTTCGTCCACGCGCCCGATATGCCCGATAATCAGAACTTTTACATAGTCGAACACGGCCTCCGGTTCACGGGCATGCCGGCGTGGAACAAAACGCTGACCACGCAGCAGATTTGGCAAATCGCCACGTTTCTCAGCGCGATCCCGAACCTCCCGCCCGCCGCCAAGAAGGTTCTGGAGTCTGCGTCCGGTGTAGGCCCCAGTCCGCCCGCACGCTGACTTGATCCGTCGCGTGAATTACCGTATATACGGAATTGTCTTTTTCCCTGGACACATTCGGGATCGGGCCCCGCTCCAAGCGGCTCGGGAGACCGGTCGTGGGCCGAAGCGTCCTGATTGTTTACACGATGTGGGGGTCGAGGATGGAAAAGAAACAGTACGTATTATCGGGTCGAGACAAGCCGGCCGCAAAAAGCACAAGGCGTATCTCCGACTGCGAAATGAATTCGCGCGATATTCTTAAATCGACGGACGAGAAATTACGCGGCGCGCGGCGGGTTGGCAGGCCGAAATCGGCCAATGCGAAGCAACTGATCGCGATTCGAATCGACCCGCGCCTCCTGGCGCGTCTCAGGAAACTCGCGCACCACTCGCAGAAGCCGTACCAGACGCTGATTCATGAGTTGCTTCAAGAGGCCGCCGATCGAAGAATCAACCGTATTTGACCCGATAAGGACGCCGAGCTACAACGTCGGTGATCCCTCTGTGAAACTACACGCGCCTTCCAGGCGTAATGATAGGCAAGGCTGCAAGGCCACAGGGACCGAGCCACAATCGCGTTAGCTTCTGAAGTCCAGCGCGGGGGGTAGCGGATGGGTAGCGGCGGCATGTCGATTCGAGAGCCGGTAGGGATGGCTCTCGAGACCATGCGCGCGCACAAGATGCATTCCTTCCTCACCCTGCTGGGAATCATCCTCTCGGTTTCCACACTGATTGTAGTCATCTCGCTGATCTCGGGTGTCAATCGCTACATTCAGGATCGCATCGCAAATCTCGGATCGAATGCGTTCATCGTCACTCGATTTCCAATCATCACGGAAACCACCGAATACGTTAAAGCGTTGCGCCGCAACCGGCTCGTTACGTGGGATGACTACCAATTGCTTCGCGACAATCTGAAGCTGCCGCGGCGCGTTGGCGCACAGGTAGGAACATCTGCACGAGTTCGGTTTGCAACGCAAACTGTGGAACAGACCAACATCCGCGGGGTGACGGCGAGCATGGGCGATATCGACGTCGAACAGCCTGCTACCGGCCGGTACATAACCGAGGTCGACAATCAGTACCGCTCGAACGTGGCAATGATCGGCAACGACATCGCGACAACGCTTTTTCCGGGACTCGATCCGATCGGGCGCGAACTGCTGATCGACGGCCGTCCGTTTACGATTGTCGGGGTGGCAAAGCCGATCGGGTCCGTGATGGGCCAATCGCAGGACAATTTCGCCTACATTCCCATCCAGACATACCTGGCCATCTATGGTGCGCGTCAGGGGATCGATATTTATGTGCAGGCCCGCGGCGCGGAGTGGATGAACCGCACGCAGGACGAAACCCGCGCCCTGATGCGCGCTCGCCGGCACTTGCGGCCTGACGAGACGGACGCTTTCGGCATCCTCGACTCGGCCTCATTGATGGACTTGTGGAAACAGCTTACGGGCGTCATTGCGATGGCGATGGTCGGCATCGTTTCCGTGTTCCTGGTGATTGGCGGCGTTGTGATCATGAACGTAATGCTGGCCAGCGTGACAGATCGCACCCGCGAAATCGGCATTCGCAAAGCAGTTGGCGCCCGGAAGCAGGACATCCTGCTGCAGTTTCTCACGGAGTCCGCATTCATGGCTGCGATGGGCGGTGTGATTGGCGTGGTGATCGCCTATGGAATTGCGGGGCTCGTGCTTGCGGCAACGTCTGTCCCGATGCACGTTCCGATCGTGGCGGTGATCATTGCGGAGTTGATTTCGGCAGCCGTCGGGATGTTTTTCGGCGTGTACCCGGCGCAGAAGGCGGCGCGCTTGCAGCCGATTGAGGCGTTGCGGTTTGAACTATAGCCCGACGTAGAAGTCAGAAGGCAGCACGAGACGCGCGAGAAAGCAGGGGCAAGCGGTGAAAATCCAGCTCGGCGAAGACGTCAAGATGGCGTTGGCGACGCTGCGCGAGAACAAGATGCGCTCGTTCCTGACGGTGCTCGGCGTAGTGATTGGAATCACAGCGCTGCTCTCCGTCGTGTCGATTCTTGTCGGTGTGTACACCGACGTGACCGCGATGATGAACGACTACGGCCCCAACACGCTTTTCGTGTTCAGATTCGATCCCGGCATTCACGGGCGTCTCACTCCCGAGGAATTGGCGCGCAAATCCCTCACATTGGACGATGCGGAGGCCATCGAGCAGCTTTGCCCCGCAGTGAAGCTAGTTTCCGCCAGTATTTTCGCTCGATACGATCCCACCGGGCCGCAGCAAGCCCTCGTCAACGTCCGCTACCACGACAAAGAGGTGGACGGTGTAAATTTTTCCGGCACACTCCCCGAAACCGAGACGGTGTTCAACGAACCTCCATCGAATGGACGTTTTTTTACTGAAGCCGAAAACCTGCATCGCTCCGACGTCGCACTCATCGGCTCCGATATAGCCACCGGCCTGTTTCCCGATGGTCAACCGTTGGGAAAGGATGTGGTTGTTGCAGGCGACTCGTATAACGTGATCGGCGTTCTCGAGGCCCGCAAAGGCCTATTGCAGAATCAGTCCGCGAATAAGGAAATCCTCGTACCGTATCGCACCTATCAAAAACATCATGCCGAAGCGCCCGACAACTTCATCGGCGCTGTGGCGTTTCCCGGCAAAATGTCGGAGGCCGAAGACGAAATTCGCGGCGTGCTGCGCTGGCGGAGGCATGTGGCCTGGGCCAAGCCGGACGATTTCGGCATATCAAGTGCCCAGGAGATTGCCGATCAGTTCAAGCAAATCACTTCGTCTGTCGCTCTGCTGATCGCTGTGGTCAGTTCGATTGGCCTGCTCGTGGGCGGCGTGGGCGTGATGAACATCATGCTCATGTCCGTCACGCAGCGAACGCGCGAAATTGGCGTGCGCAAGGCGATTGGCGCGCGCCGCCGCGATATCGTCTGGCAATTTCTCACGGAGGCAGTGGTATTGACGGGCACCGGCGGCGTGATTGGCGTCCTGATGGGGCTCCTGATCAGCTTCACCATCAATGCCCTGTTGCCGAAGCTGCCGTCGGCTGTGCCGCTGTGGTCGATTGTGCTGGCCGTCGGCGTTTCGATGAGCGTCGGGCTCTTCTTCGGCATGTATCCCGCGATAAAGGCGGCGCGCCTGGACCCCGTTGTCGCCCTGCGCTACGAATAGACTCCATTCCGACACGCTTCTTATGTAGCGAGTCTCAGATGTAGCGAGTCTCAGACTCGAATTGGGGATCGTCCGAAGGCTCGCAACCGCGACGCAGGGCATTACTCGATGACTCTATGGGCGTGGTAGGATGGGCCTTCCATGAACAACGAACCAGCCAGCAGGCCCCGAGTTGGGATTCCGTATACGACTCGAAAAGAGGAGCTTGCGTCGGAACACAACGCGTACGACGCGTACGTGGAAGCCGTCCGATGGGCGGGGGGTGAACCGGTGGAAGTCTCCCTTTGCCTGTCCGCATCCGAACTCACGAAAGCGGCGCAGAGACTCGATGCAGTGGTTCTGACAGGCAGTGGGGCCGATGTTGATCCCGCGAAATATGGTGCAGCGCGGCATGCCAGGTGCGCGGACGCCGATCCAGACCGCGAACGCACCGATTTTGCGCTGCTGGAGCACGCGTTCCGGCAGCAGAAGCCTGTGCTTGCTATCTGCTATGGAATCCAGAGTTTAAACGCGTTTCTGGGCGGATCGCTGATCCAGGATATCCCGAGCGAACTCGAGACGACGATCCGCCACGAATGGAAGGGACGCAAGCTGGGGGTACCCGAACCGTTTCACACGGTTGGGGTTGAACAGGAATCGCGATTGTTTGACTTGGCGCGCACGACCGAAATTCGAGTGAACAGCTCGCATCATCAGTCGATTCGACAGCCGGGACGCGGCCTCCGCGTGGTCGCGACCGCTCCGGACGGAGTCGCGGAAGCAGTTGAATGGACAGGAGATACGGACTGGGTGACAGGCGTCCAATGGCACCCGGAGCGCATGGTAAAAACGGACGCGGTGGCGCGTGCTATGTTCGAGAGTCTTATCGAAGCAGCCCGCAAAACGGCTGTGCTCAGCGCCATCTCGGGCACGAATTAGACAGTTACTGGGACGCGAAAAACTCCTTTATTGCTTCTAAACCATCCATCTGGCACTGTTTTCGGCATCAATTCGGCATTGAAAATCGGTCTTGTGCGGTTTGACAAGCCCTAACTTGGGGGATTGATGATCTCGCTGGCGGGTAAAGCGGCAGTTGTGACGGGCGGGTCGCGCGGTATTGGCGCGGCTACGGTGAAGCTGTTTGCGCAGGCAGGCGCGGACGTGGTGTTCAGCTACAACAAAAGCCGCGAGGCGGCTGCGCAGGTGGAACAAGAAGCCCGGAAGCATGGAACACGCATCGAATCACAGAAGGCCGAACTCGGCAAAATGGCCGAGGCGAAATCGCTGATCGATTTCGCGCGTGACCGCTTGGGGCGCATCGACATCCTGGTGGCGAACGCAGGTGTCTGGAACGAGACGGACGCTCCCATTGAAAAGATGACCGAGCGCGAATGGGACGAGATGATTCGCGTGAATCTGAAGAGCGTCTATGCCTCGATTCACTACACGGTGCCGCACATGATCGCGCAGAAGGGCGGCAAGATCGTGGCGATCAGCTCGACGGCCGGACAACGCGGCGAATCGCTGCACACGCATTACGCGGCGTCGAAGGGCGCAATCATCAGCATGGTGAAAGGACTGTCGACGGAGCTGGGGAAATATAACATCCTGGTGAACTGCGTCGCGCCGGGGTGGGTGGATACCGATATGTCGGCATCGGTGCTGCGAAACAAGAAGCTGGTGAAGGCGGCTGTTGCGCCGGTCCCGTTGAAGCGAGCGGGGACGGCGGAGGAAATCGCGGGACCGATCCTGTTCGCGGCGTCGGACCTAGCAACCTTCATCACGGGTGAAGTAATCAATGTAAACGGGGGTTCCGTGCTGTGCGGTTGAACTTCAAAACTTTATTATTGTTGTTGGCTGCGCTTTGCCTGGCGCTGGTGCCTGGCGCAAGAGCGCAGCAGGCTGAAGATATGATGCCTGCTGAAAGCGCTGCCAAAGCGAAAGCCCTAATTCAGCAAATGATCGCCGCGCTGGGAGGGGCCACATACCTGAATGTCCACGACACGACCTGCACGGGGCACCTCGGCGATTTCGGGCACTCGGGCGATTTGGACGGCTTCGAGCATTTCATCGATTACACGCAACCTCCGTTTAAAGACCGCCAGGAAAATTTGCCGAAGCGGAACATCATTGCAATTTTCAACGGCGATAAGGGTTGGACGCTGGATCGGGGCGGAGTGTCCGAAGCGGCAGTGAGCGACGTAGCCCGCTTCCAGGAGGACACAAAAATCGACCTCGACAACATTCTACGGCACAGGATTAACGAGAAGGGCATGGAGTTCCGCTATGGCGGGCAGGACATCGTCGAACTGAAGGAAGTCGATTGGGTGGAACTGGTCGACAGCGACAACCGCACGATCCGAATCGCAATCTCACGCAACACACACCTGCCGATCGAGAAAGTGGTCGAGATCCGCGACCCCCGAACGCAACTCAAGAGCAATGAAATCGAATATTATTCGCTCTACCATCCGATCGACGGAATCGAAACTCCGTTCCAGATCACTCGAGACCGCAACGGGACGAAGGTCTTTCAAGTTTTCTTCGACAAGTGCGACTACAATACCGGCCTGTCCGATGCGCTCTTCACGAAAGCATCGCTCGACGAGCGTTGGGCAAAAGTAGGAAAAAAACAGAAGAAGCATCACGAAAAGTCTAAGTCGGCCAAAGATAAAGACAATAAGGACGCGGACGACAGCAGCAATTAACCCCTCCCGCCTGATGCAAAGGGCTATTTCACCGCCGCGGAGAGCGGCGGAGGACTGCGTAACAAGAGGCCTTCCGGCTGCAGGCGTTCCACGAATCATCTGAATTCGTATGGAGTTCATCAGCGCTACCTTCCCCGCCTGGAAGCGGCAATAAGCTGCGCACGGCGCCCCCGTATCCCGAAGCGCCGGATACAGCGCCCCTTGGGCTTCGGTCGTACCCCACTAATATGAATGTCGCATTTCAAGAAACTCGGACGGGCTTTGCCGCGCGGATTCGTTGACCGTGCAAGGCTCGGCTGATAAATTCTTCTGTTTGCGAAGGATGGGAAGAGTAGAGCTGAAACGCGCCGCGCAAAAGCGAGGGCTCCTTTACGTGCTCGGCGGGTTGGCGGCGCTGGCTATGGCTGGTTGCGCTGCGCAGCAGAAAACCGTTCGCCCGCCTGCCGGAGTTGGGAGACAAGCGCCCGAACATCTGCTGACGGCAACCAAACAACAACTCGTTGCCGCCTACAACGAGCAGGCGAGTTCGATTCGCTCGATCAATGCTTCGGTTTCCATGAAGTTGACCGCGGCAACCGCCTATTCCGGCGTGATGAAGCAATATCACGAGGTCAACGGATTCATCTTGGCTCAAAAGCCGGCCAGCATCAGGGTGATCGGGCAAGCGCCGATCGTGGGTACGACAATTTTTGATATGACGAGCGACGGTACGACGTTCCACATGTACGTTCCGTCGAAGAGCACATTCGTCGAAGGTCCGGCGAATTTAGAGAAGGAATCGGCAAAGGCCATCGAAAACCTCAGGCCGCAGCATTTGATCGAAGCGATATTTTGGAACCCCATCCCATCAAGCGAGCCAATTCTATTTGCGGCGGGAGATGAGGCGGATTCGCGCTATTACATTCTGACGGCCGCCGAAAACGAAAGCAGCGATCGATATTCGAGCCCTTCGCGCGCAATCGAGGCGACATCCCAAACCGTTCCAGATTGGCGAATCGAGCGGCGGATCTGGTTCGATCGTGTGGATCTGACTGTGGCGCGCGTACAGATTTACGATCCCAAAGGTGAAATAACGTCGGACGTTCGGTATACGAATTGGAGTAGTTTCGAGTCCGTGCGATTTCCCGGGGACGCCGTAATTGCGCGCCCGGAGGACGGCTATCAGCTGCAGATTCAAATCAAGAAACTGACGCCGAATCAGCCGATTCCCGTTGAAAGATTCGAAATGAAGCAGCCTGCCGGAACGAAGTTGGTGCACGTCGGCGACGAGCCTGAGGAGCCGAAAATTTGATAGGGCACATGATCGTCCAGAACGTCAGGCATCGTCCAGCGCGCACGCTGATCACAATGGTTGGCGTCGCGGTAGAAGTGGTGCTGGTGATTCTGGTGGTGGGATTGACCACCGGGTTGCTCACAGATGTGGCGAAGCGCACCGAGGGCGTGGGCGCGGACATCATGGTCCAACCGCCGTCCGCTTCGATTTGGACCGCGTTCAGCGGAGCGCCCATGCCGGTGAGCATTGCCGGAAAGCTTGAAGAATTGAAGTACGTTCAGGCAGTGGCGCCGGTGCTGGTGCAGTTCAATTCGGTGAATGGCCTGGATGTGGTGTACGGGATTCAACCGGAGAGTTTCGGCTCGGTTTCGGGCGGATTCGTTTTCCACGCTGGGCATGGACTTCAGGCGCCGAACGACATTCTGGTCGACGACATATACGCGCGAGGCAAGAAGGTCAAGCTCGGACAGACGCTGCATATTCTAGGGCACGACTGGCACGTGGCCGGGATCGTCGAGCACGGGAAGGGCGCGCGGCTATTCGTGTTGATGTCAGCCCTGCAGGAAATGTCGGGAGCGGTGAACAAAGCCTCAATTTTCTTTGTAAAATGCGACCGGAACGACCACGCGCCTGCGGCATCGGACGAAATCAAACAATTGCTGCCCGGCTACGAGATTCGTCCCCTGAAGGATTATATTTCGCTGATGACATCGTCCAACTTGCCGGGATTGAGCGCATTCATCAGTGTCATGATCGGGATTGCAGTGGCGATCGGATTTCTGGTGATTTTTCTGTCGATGTACACGACGATTATCGAGCGCACGCGGGAAATAGGCGTTCTGAAGTCACTGGGGGCGTCGAAACCATATATCGTGCAGATCGTGCTGAGCGAAACGGCGCTGCTGTGCATTCTGGGAACGGCTGCCGGAATAGGGCTGAGTTTTCTGGCACGTTGGGCATTCCTGTCGATCTTCCCGACGATCACCATTCTGATTGTGCCCAAGTGGGTTGGCTATGCAGCGCTGATCGCAGTCGGCGGAGGGTTGCTGGGCGCGATGTATCCGGCCTGGATGGCCAGCCGAAAAGATCCGGTGGAGGCGCTGGTTTACGAGTAAGGGGCCGCTGATTTCACGTAACTGTGTTATCTGGGGGTGCCATGAAGGCGGAGCCGCGGACAAGGAGTCAAAACTAACTGGGCTCGCGCTGCAAGCAGGCCGGACCGGTATAGCTAGGCGGAAATGGCAAACACGAATAAAATAATTTCAATTGTTAACGATCCTTTGATGGGCCGTGTCGGCGCGCGGGAGCCCGTGTTGGAACCGATACTCAAGACCGAAAGTTTATGGAAGCTCTACCGCAGCGGGAAAATGGAGGTGGCGGCGCTGCGTGGCGTTGAAGTCCAGGTGATGCCGGCAGAATTCGTGTCCATTATGGGTCCCTCCGGCTGCGGGAAGTCGACGCTGTTGCATGTCATCGGAGGGCTGGCGCGTCCGTCGCGCGGGCGAGTGCTGCTGGATGGAAACGATCTCGCGACGATGAGCGACGGCGAGCGGACGCTGCTGCGAAGGCACAAGGTGGGATTCGTGTTTCAGCGATTCAATCTGCTGCCAACCTTGGACGCGCGGCACAACATCGCGCTCGCGCAGCACATTCACGGGAACGGTTTCGATCCGCACCGATTTGAGGTGGTGGTGAATTTGCTTGGACTGTCGCACCGGCTGGATCATAAACCTTCGGAGCTGTCCGGAGGCGAACAGCAGCGCGTTGCGATAGCGCGCGCGCTGATCACGGAACCAAAGATTCTCCTGGCGGACGAACCAACGGGAAATCTGGACACGAAGAGTTCTGAGAACGTGCTGTCGCTCCTGCGAAGCTTGAACAAAGATCTGGGGCAGACAATCGTCATGATCACCCACAATCCGGATGCCGCAACATACGGGACGCGAGTGTTGCACATGCGCGACGGGCTGGTCGTGAACGGTTCCGCGGTTCACTAACATGCGCAAGTTATGGCGGGGAATCGTGCGGACGGTCTTCTGGTCGTACGAGCGCGGAAGCTGGCCGTACGACGTGATGGTGCTGGCGATTCTCGCGTTCGTACTGCTCACGCCACGAAACTGGTTCCACGATCACCCACAGGTCAATACGCCCCGGCAGAACAGCGTCCGATTGATCAGCGAAGGCCCGGATCGGACGCGTATCTACCGCATCGACGTCGCTTTGCTGCTGGAGCCACAGAAGAACGCTTCGAAGGAAAACCTTGAACTTGAAACGCAGGTCCGTTACGTCCTCAGGCGAAATGTCGACGATCTGAAAAAGCAGACCTTTGAAGTCGCACAGATCGTTGCCGTGCGCGGGAACGACGGGTCCGTGGAATCGTATGACGTTACCGTGCGACGATAGTTCACGTGCAACCCTCTCGACCATCTAAACCCGAGGCACATTCGATCGCTGAAAGACCCCGGCGACGCGCACCACAACATTCGCGCGAGCGGCACTAGATCAGGCGAAGACCGTAGATCCTACTTACCACTTGCTAATCCGCTTCAGTAAAAGGCTTTAGCTCAGGCTCGACCTTTTTTGGGAAAACAGTTTCTCATAATGAAGACCTTCTCTTTTTGTTTGCGGGCGAAAACCACGTAAGCACCGTGCGATTCGCGCTGTTTGGCTCGTTCGCGAAGTGGTTCGTCACTTGCAGTTGTGTGTGGCGGAATTCACGTGCTCCATTCCGTTGTGTATTTTTAGGGGAAAAGCTGTATCCCACCCGCAGTTGATTCCCCGCTCGGCGCTACAGAACATCAAATAAGAAGCATAAGAGGCTTGCGTCTGTATGTCGAACGGCTTTCGCTACCTGAAGCCAAACGTCATGGCAGAGCCGCTGGTGGACGGCTGGTACGCCTGGGCTCATTTGATTCCTCCCGCAACCGCAGCGCGGAATCTGACTGAACGGCATCTGCGGATCATGGATTCGTACATTGAATCGCCGGAAAGCCACCAGGCAGCAGTGAAGAATCCTGCGTTGCTGGGCGGCCCTTTCATGGACCTGGGAGGAAATCGCGTCGAGGGCGTAAAGGCGCTACGTGAAAGGACTCTGCTCGAGCGAGGCAATCTGATCAATCTGTCGCACTCAATCGAGAAGCTGGATGCGTTGTTGCGCGAGAAGGCCGTTGGGTACAGTCTCGAATCGCTCTACGCGGAAGTGCCCGGCTGCCTGCAAGGTTATGCCGAGTTGGTCTATGACCTGAACAACCACGCGTCTTTTCGGCTGATCGAGCCGCTTCTCTACAAGAGCCCGTTTTATGACGATTCAATGCAGTCGCTGATGCTCTCGGAGATTTCCGGCGACGACCGGCCGTTCGTGTTGAGCACGCCACGGCTCGACGCGACCGGCTCGCTGCAACTGCGCATTCCGTTTGCGAGCGAGCAGCTTGACGCGCTGTTCCGCATGAAGCACGAGGCGGCCTCGTTCGATAAGATCTGCGAGCAGCTGCATCTGGATAGCGATCGAGCGGATCAGTTTCGCGCGTTCACAACGCCCGAGACGCCGCGGCCCTATATGAAATATGAAGGCGAAGCGGCGCGATGGCGCTATTTCGGCCATGCCTGCATTCTGCTGGAAACGAAGGACACGAGCATCTTGCTCGATCCGGTACTGAGTTACACGTATGAAAGCGATATTTCGAGATACACGTACGAAGACCTACCCGAAACAATCGATTTCGCACTGATCACGCACAATCACCAGGACCACATCCTGTTCGAGACGTTGCTGCAACTGCGTCATCGCATCCGCAATATCGTGGTGCCCCGAAATGGCGGGGGCGCGCTGCAAGATCCTTCGCTGCGGCTGCTCTTGAAACAGTGCGGCTTTCGAAACGTCATCGAAGTATCTGAAATGGATGAGATCCCGTTCGAACACGGATCGATCACGGCCGTGCCGTTCCTGGGAGAGCACGGCGACCTGAATGTCGCAACAAAATCGGCGTATTTGCTGCGCGTGAACAACCATTCACTGTTCTTCGCGGCCGATTCCTGCAACATCTCACCGAAACTCTACGATCACGTTCACCGAGAAATTGGCGATGTGGAAGCCTTCTTCGTCGGCATGGAATGCGACGGCGCGCCGGTGAGTTGGATTTACGGTCCGCTGATGACGCAACGTTTGGACCGGCCAAAGGACCACTCACGAAGGCTGGCCGGATCGAACTACGACCGCGCGTTGAATATCGTGGACCAGCTCCGATGCAAGGAGGTCTACGTCTACGCCATGGGACAGGAACCGTGGCTGAACCACGTCATGAGTATCAAGTACACGGACAAATCGAATCCCATTATCCATTCGAACCACCTGATCGAAACCTGCAGGTCGCGAGGGATTACCGCGGAAAGATTGTTCGGAGAGAAGGAGATACTTCTGTCGTAGACGATCTCGCGACGTTGAAGCGCTAGAAGCCGTGCCCATGAGCTCACAGGTGCCCAATTCACACGCCGACCGTACCGCGGGAGTATGTTCTGCAACATTGCCGGACGAGATTCGTCGTTGGAACGAGACGGCGACTGACTATCCGCGCGAGAAAACTGTAGCGCAGGTGTTCGAGTGTGTCGCCGCGACGCAGCCCGAGGCTGTTGCGCTCACAATCGGCCCTGAGCATGTCTGCTATTCCGAGCTGAATAGGCGGGCCAATCGCATTGCGCGCGAATTGCGGCGACGAGGCGTTGCCGCCGAGACTTTGGTGGGATGTCACTTCGAGCGGTCCATCGAAATGATCGTCGCGTTCCTGGCCGTGCTGAAAGCGGGCGCGGCGTTCGTTCCGCTCGATCCAACTGATCCGCCGGAACGGGTCGCTTCTTTGGTCCGGGATGCGGACCTCCATCTCGTCCTCTCGCAAGAACGTTTGCGTTCGCGGCTCGCTTGCGGTGGCGAATTCCTTTCGATCGAAGAAATCGAAGCCAAGGGATCGAAGGATGACGATAAGAACCTGAAGCTCGTCAGCGGGCCAAGAAGCTTAGCGTACGTGATGTATACGTCAGGCTCGACCGGCAAGCCCAAGGGCGT
>JBOGNK010000009.1:0-23243 GCA_050747085.1 Candidatus Acidiferrales bacterium | reverse complement strand
CAGCGCACGTGCGCACCGCCTGGTGCTCGGCCAGAATTCCGGTGTATTCGAGCGGCATGTCCCAGCCGCCGAAATTCACCATCTTGGCGCCCATGCGCCGGTGAGTGGAATTCAGCGCCGTCTTGCGGACTTCAGCGGTGGTCTGTGTGGTCACGGAGTTTCCCAGTGGTCACGGAACTTCACAACTCTGCGGACAAGAAAATTCAAACTAGCATGCGCGTTTTCGAGTGTCAAGGAAGCCGGCGCGAGGCGAATTCGGCGGTGCGGCAGTGGTTGCAAGAGCCGCGAGCCAATAAAATTGGTTCGCAATCTGCCCAATCAGACGGCGGTAACTGATGCTTTGCGGTGACCGGCTAGCGCCTCAATGGCGGGCACCAAGTCGGAGCTGATTCGAGATTTTCCGACGAACCCGCGAACACCGCTTTGAGGCTGAACGTGCTCGAACGTTGATGCGTCGTGTCCCGTGACGATCAGGATGTCAGGGGCTGAGGATAGTTCGTGAATTCGTTTGGCAACCTCGAAGCCGTTCAGGTCCGGCATGGAAATATCCAAGACGAGCACGTCCGGTTTGAGTTCAAGCGCCATGTGAATCGCTTGCGTGCCATCAGCGGCTTCTCCACAAACTTCCCAATCCGCATGCTCTTGCAGAATGGCGCATAGCCCAGTCCTCATTAATTGATTGTCATCCGCAACCAATATCCTGACGCGCGACGCATTTTTCTCGTCCATTGTGGTCTGCTGATCCGGGGCCATCTGAGAAACTGTAAGAATTGTATTTTAATCTTCCGCGATCTACGGTTCAATTGCTCCGCACTACAAAACTTTGTCGTGAAACTGCCGGTACGTATAATCAGGAGTTAGGTGTTTTGCTAACCGCGGTTCCTCGATTGAGGAACTCCGCGAAGGCTGATGTGGTATGGCCCAGCGCAGAGCTTTATCCGGGATTTCCAGTAAGCAAGCCAAAGTTGCCGTATGCATATTGGCCGCGCTGATCGCAGGCGTGGATTTTTTTCTTCCCTCCAACATCAATATCGCAAGTTTGTATTTCATTTGTATTGTTCTGCTTATCTGGTCGCGCTCGATCGTTTGGCTTTGGGTCGGGACCGCTATTTTCGTATTGCTCACTTTCATGGGCATTACGTTGGGTGCCGCGCCCGTAGTCGATATTGTGACCTGGGTAGATTGGTTGAATCGCAGCATGACGGCTGCTGCGCTTGTCGTGTCCGCGATTCCGGCACACCTGCGGCTACGTGCAATTGCGGAGCGCGACCGCACGCAGCGAGCTTTGGAAGCAAGCTACACCAAGCTGGAAGAGCGGGTTCAGGAGCGCACGCGCGAGTTACGGGCATCCGAGAACTCTCTACATCAGTTGTCCGTCAGGCTCATCCGTTCGCAAGACGAGGAAAGGCGGCGAATCGCTCGTGAATTGCACGACAGCGTCGGCCAATACTTGTCCCATTCCAAAATGGTTCTGGAATCGTGGTTAAGAAAGACTACGTTGGCTGCGAAAGACGTCGATGGCATTACACAGGCCGCCGAAAGCGTGGAGAAATGTTTGATCGAGACGCGCAGTATTTCGTACCTGCTCCATCCGCCTTTGCTTGATGAACTTGGTTTAGTCTCCGCAGCGGGCGTGTACGTCGATGGATTCTGCCGCCGAAGCGGCATACGAGTGAATGTTGACATGCCGCGCGATATGGGCCGGCTGTCGTCGGCCTTCGAGTTGGTGCTGTTTCGCATTCTGCAAGAGAGTCTAACCAATGTCCTACGGCACGCGCAGAGTCCGAGCGTGGACATCCAACTGCAGAACGGGGGCGACCAGATCGCGTTGACGATACGCGATTTTGGAAAAGGCATGTCGCGCGAATTCATCGAGCGGTTCAACGCATGCGGGGAAGGAGCGGGCGTCGGATTGAGCGGCATGCGCGAACGGCTGATCGAGTTCCGCGGGAGTCTGAGAATCGAGCGATGCGAGCCCGGCACGCTGATTTGCGCAACACTCCCTTCGATTGCGGCTGACATTGCTCCAGAGTCTGTCTTGACGCGACCGATGACGTCCTAGATTGGGAGTCGGTACAGGTTGCGATTGGCAGATTCACATCACGCGCGAAGCAGTGCGTCAAGGCGACGCACTGCCGGCGGAATTTCTTCCGCAGGCGTGTTGCCGAAGCCCAGGATAAAGCCTTCGCGTTTGCGACGCCCCAGATAGCATGGCGAAAGCGGCCATAGCGACAGTTTTTCGCGCGCGGCCTTCACCGCCAGTTCCACGTCGCGCCGGCCGGACCCGCCGCGATCCTTTCGCATGATCGCGCACAGGTGCATCCCCGCTTCTGCTCCGACGATCTCCAGCGCATCTCCAATCTCCGCCCGAATGCTTTCCACAAGGGCTCGGCGACGCTCGCCATAGAGCCGCCGCATCCGCCGGAGATGGCGCGCGAAGTGGCCTTCCTGAATGAAGTCGGCAAGAACAGCCTGATGAAGGTGCGACGGGCAAATATCGGTCGCGTTGCGAACGGTCGTGAAGCGGTTCACCAGATCAGGCGGAATTACGATGTAGCCCAGCCGCAGCGACGGGAACAGCACCTTGCTGAATGTGCCGATGTAAATCACGCGCGACGCGCGATCGAGTCCCTGCAACGACGAAACGGGCATGCTTTCGTACCGATACTCGCTGTCATAGTCGTCTTCGATGATCCATGCGCCACACGATTGCGCCCACGCAAGCAGTTGCAGCCGGCGCGAAGCGCTCATCGTTACTCCCAGCGGATATTCATGCGATGGCGCGACGTACACCGCGCGTGTTTTGCGGCAAAGCCGGATTCCCGCAGCGACGTCCAGGCCTTCGTCGTCTACGGGCACGGGAACCATCCGGCATTGCGCGGCTCGCAGCGTGTTTTGAATCAGCCAGTAGCCGGGTTCTTCGAGCCAAACAGCGTCGCCCGTATCGAGAAGCACGCGCGCCGACAGATCGATCGCCTGTTGCGACCCGCTGACGATCATGATCTGTTGCGTGTCGCAATGAACGCCTCGCGCCGTCCGCAGATAACCGGCAACGGCCTCGCGCAGTCCGTCGAGGCCCATCGGATTCCCGTAATACAATCCGCCCACTTGCAGCCCGCGCGCATATCGCGCCACCAGGTTCGACCAAACGCGAAAAGGAAACGCGTCTAAAGCGGGCTGGCTCAGGCTGAACGCGTTTCGATGCAAAATCCACGGAGGCCTTTCGTAGCGCGGTATCGCTTTGGCACGCGCCGCAACCCTTCGAGGACCCGACTGCGCCTGCGGTGGAGCTGCGCGCCCTTTGTGCTTGTAATCGTCGCGGGTATCGAGCTGGTCGGGCAGGGAACTCGACACGAACGTTCCGGAGCCGACGCGGCTCTCGAAATATCCTTCCGCCAGGAGCTGGCCGTATGCATCCAGAACGGGAATCCGCGAAATGCCCAACTCAGCCGCAAGTTCGCGCGTCGATGGAATCTGCTGACCCGCACGCAGCTCGCCCGCCAGGATGCGAGCGCGATACGCCGCGTAAATCTGCGCGTAAAGGGGCGCCTGCGCCTTGCGGTCGATCGCAATAATCGGCGAGATTCCACCAACGAGCGCAGCCATCTTGAGCCCCTGAGCCAATAGTATAGTGGTCATATCGGAATCGTCTCAAGTGGTTATTGCGCCATACCACTCTTATGTCAGACTTCGGAACGGGTGGAAAACAATGGTGCCGGAGTGCGCGAACATTCTCGATGCAACGGCGGCGCCGGCCCAACCGGTTCGCATTGCAATTCGAGTGGCCGGCAAGGTGATTCTGACGGAGTCCAGCCAGGTAGTTTGCGTCGAAAGCCGTGGAAACCGCGTTCTCGTCAGAACGTTATTGGGATCGCACTCCGCCAGCGAGTCCGTCTCAGCCTTGGAACAGAGGCTCAAGCCGTACGGCTTCGTTCGGATCCATCGTTCCACCATCGTCAACGAAGCGTTGGTTGAGGAGATACGAATTTCAAAGTCCGGTGCGATGCAGCTTCGCGTCAAAGGGACCGATAAGGAGTACAGTGTCTCGCGGAAGTACAGGGCATTGGTGAGCCGCCTTGCGCCGGCATGGTTTTGATGTTCTTACGACATCTGGCGCTCGCCCCGCCGGACCGGTCAGGAGGGGCGCCTCCCGGCGTCCCCCTTTCCGTTGGATCCTCGATGCGACAGGAGGTCGCCCTAGCGCGCGATCCTCGTGCGATTGTGGCGGATAACTGACAATGATGACCACATGCTCCGCTACGGCCCTGATGCTCGTTTTCAAACCCGCCGTGTTTTGGCCATGGGCCGAAGGCGTGGCGATCTTGCTTATCGCACTCGCCGCACTGTCGTGGAGCGAAGTGGGCCGGTCGCACGGCCTGGAAAAACTCATCCCGTTCGGTCCCATGCTGTACGCCATCGCAATCGCCGTTTTCAGCGGAGACCATTTCGGCACGCCGCGAGCTGTCGCTATGATCGTGCCCAGATGGATGCCGTGGCATCTCTTCTGGGTCTACTTCGTCGGTGCCGCGCTCGTCGCAGCCGCGCTGAGCCTCGCGGTACGCAAAGAATCTCAGCTTGCCGCCGCGCTCACCGGCCTGATGCTGCTTCTCTTCGTTCTAATGATCCACATACCCAATTGTTTTCGGGCTCCCCACGACCGCTCGATCTACACGATCGCTGCGCGCGAATGCTTGCTCAGCGCCGGCGCATTCGCCTACGCCGCCGCCTTGGCGCACGACTGGCGCCGCGGAACGTACCGCGGATGGGGGCTGGCACTGCAAAGTTCCGCTGCCTGGGCGAAAATCGCGAGCATCTCGCGAATCGTGATCGGAGTAGTGATCGTCGACTATGGCATTCAACAGTTGCTGTTTCCAAACTACGCCCCCGGAATTCCGCAGCAAGGCCCTGAAGTAATTCAAATGCCGTCGTGGATTCCCGCGCACGCCCTGTGGGCCTACGCGAGCGGAGCGATCTTTCTCGTTTGCGGCATTGCGCTGCTCCTAAACCGGCGACCGCGCCTGGTAGCGGAGTTCCTGGCGGCGGTCGTGCTCGTGATCACCGCCCTGGTCTACATTCCAGCGACGATCAAGAATCCGGCGAATATCGGCATCGGTCTGAACTACGTTGCAATCCATTTCATGCTGGCCGGCGCTGCGTTGATGCTGGCACTCGCGATGCCTGCAAAATCCAACGAGAACGCGAATATCGCGGTAGGTGTCCGCGCACACGCGCCGAGCACCGTTAAAGTCGATGCGAGGTAACTGCAGGGGACAATCCTTTGGCGCGCGTCGGCAACAAAGGCCCGGTGGCCTATAATCGGGAAAGGAAGGCGTACAATGTTGTTATCCACCGCGGAGTTCCAAGCCATGAGCAACTTCTTTCATCGGTCAGTGAAACGGCTGCGCATGAATCGCGCCGCGAGTCTCGCACTGGCTGCCGCTGCCGTGTTGGCAGTTGGAACTGTCGCCGTCGCCTTTCCGCGCCGCACCGCCGATACGGGAACGCCTGTGCCCGTCGTCGTTGAGCTATTCACGTCCGAAGGCTGCTCCAGCTGCCCGCCTGTCGACACATTTCTCCGCAAAGTCGACGACCTACAACCGATCAAGGGCGTCGAAGTGATCGGCATCGAGGAGCACGTCGATTACTGGAATCAGGATGGCTGGGTCGATCCGTATTCGTCGCTCGAGTGGACCGGACGCCAGCAAGCCTACGTGATGAAGTTCAAGGATAAGACGCCCTTTACGCCGCAATTGATCGTCGGCGGCGCACAAGAAATGGTAGGGGCGAACACCGTTGCGATCTTCAACGCGATCCGCGCGGCAGCCGAGCAGGAGAATGTGCAAGTCTCCATCCAGCCGGGGCCTGCGGACGGCAACGACGCACGCCAATTCGCAATTCGCGTGGCCAGCGCTTCTGGCGCAGATAAAGTATCGAAAGCCGACGTTTTTCTCGCGATCGCCGAAGACGGCTTGCACATGCAGGTCACTGCGGGCGAAAACAGCGGCCGCACGCTCCAGCACGCCCTTGTAATCCGGTCGCTCCAGAAGATTGGCTCGCTTCCAGATAAAGCCGGAGCCGCGTTCACCGCTGACCCGCGCGTGAAATTCAAGTCGAGTTGGAATCAATCCAACTTACGCGTCGTCGTCTTCGTGCAAGACCATAAGAGCATGCGAATCGTCGGCGCTGGCGCATCGAAAGTATCAAGCTAGGCTCTCCGGCCAGATCCAAAGCTTCTCTCCGTACGACCGTGCCGTTCCGCGCACGCGAATGGTTCTTGACGCCTCCATTGCGGCTGACGCACACTGCAACCACGTTGCAGGCCTCGTGTTGGCAAGCGAGCCGCCAGGAGCCGCCCAATGAAAATCTTTCTTACAACCGTTTTCGGATTGTGCCTCTTTGCCGGAGCGCTCGCGCTCAGTTGTTCGTCATCCCCGCGTTCGACTGCCAATGCTGAAGTCGCACCGCAGGCGCAAACGTTCTTCACCGCGGGAACGCCGGTTCGGATAACGCCGATTTACCACGCAAGCGTTCTGCTCCAGGCCGACGGCAAAAACATCTACGTCGATCCGGTGCATCCTGGCAATTTCGATGGGCTTCCTCAGGCCGACCTCATCCTGATCACGCACGACCACGGCGACCACATGGATCCGGCCACGATTTCGCGGCTGAGCAAGTCAGACACGCAGATCATGGCGCCGCAAGTGGTAGCTGACAAGGTATCGAACGCGGCTCCAATCGCGAATGGCGAAACAAAGAAGTGGGGCGCATGGACCATCGAGGCCGTTCCTGCCTACAATCTCAAGCGCGGTCCTGCGCCGGGCGCGCTCTACCATCCAAAAGGACGCGGCAACGGATATGTCCTCACGTACGGCGGACGGCGATTCTACTTTTCGGGCGACACCGAAGGCGTTCCGGAAATGCGCGCCTTGAAAAATATCGACGTCGCGTTCGTCTGCATGAACCTGCCGTTCACGATGACGCCCGACGAAGCGGCCGACGCTGTGAAGGCATTCCATCCGCGCGTCGTCATTCCGTATCACGACCGTGGCACAGACACGAGCATCTTCCAGCGCGATTTGCAGGGCACGGGCATCGAAGTCCGCATCCTGAACTGGTATCCGAAAACCTGATGCGAACGGCCGCCGTGAAGCCCACCTCGCCAGAGGTGAGGCCCTTCGCTTTGCTGCCGGCGGGTCCCGCGGATTTAGGGGTTTTCTGTGTGGCACACCCCAGGCGGGCATAATTGTTCGCCCTCGCCGTCACACCCTGCCAACGACAAGCACAATGATCAGGATGAGCAGAAGCAAACCCAGCCCGCCGCTCGGATAGTAGCCCCAACCCCACCCAGTGGCATACGGCCACATGGGCAGCATCCCGATAATCAGAATCACGAGGATCACGGCCAGCAGAATGGTCAACGGATTTCGTCTCATTTTGGATTGCTCCCTAAAAACGACCCATTGCTGTTGAGCTTAGACCAAAACCGCGCGGCCACAATCGGCACTGCTCCCAAACAATGGAAGCAACTTCGTGTACGCATCCGTATTTGCCGTTAGCCCTCATCTGAAGGGAATTCCTCTGATTGGGTGGGGTAAAATCCGGCACAGTTCGCGAATCGCGCGACCGGTCGCGTCACTCTTTGGGATGGTTTCCTTTTGCTCTGCATCGCCAACGCAGGCACTCGCGCCGTTGAATCGGTTCGCATATAATGAGGCGAAGAGTTTCCAGTCGGAACTTTACAGCGCCGGGGGCGACCGAGTGGCCTCGCAAACGAAGATCAAAACCGCTGCTAAATTTGATTCCGCAAAATATCAGGGCCTCGACCGCGAAGCGTTGATTCGGATATATCGCGTGATGTTCATGTCGCGGCGGCTCGATGACCGCGAAATCCAGCTCAAGCGGCAGAACAAGACGTTTTTTCAGATGAGCGGAGCGGGACATGAAGGTGTGCTCGCTGCCGCCGGACTCGTCTTGAAGCCGGCGTACGACTGGTTCTTTCCGTATTACCGTGATCGGACGCTGGCGTTGATGCTCGGCGTTTCGCCTTATGAGATGTTGCTGCAAGCTGTCGGCGCGGAAGACGATCCTTCGTCGAGCGGTCGCCAGATGCCGTCGCATTGGGGTCACCGCGATCTGAACATTGTGACGGGCTCTTCGCCAACCGGCAGCCGATGGCTTCACGCCGTGGGCGCGGCGGAAGCTTCGGTCTATTATGCGAAATTTCCAAGAGCGCTCGACCAGGCGCGCAAAGCTCCACTTGGCGACACGGTCCGCACTCATAAAGACGACATCGCTTACGTTTCGGGCGGCGAAGGCTCGACCAGCGAAGGCGAGTTCTTCGAAGCCATGAATGCAGCGAGTTTGCGCCGCGCGCCTGTCTTGTTCCTGGTGGAAGACAACGGCTACGCGATTTCTGTTCCGATCGAAGTGCAGACCGCTGGTGGCAGCATTTCGAAGCTCGTCTCGAATTTCCCGCACCTCCATATTGAAGATTGCGACGGTACCGATCCGCTCGCAAGCTACGCCGCGCTCGAGCGTGCCGCCGATCATTGCCGCTCGCGCAGCGGCCCTGCGCTGGTTCATGCGAAGGTCACGCGTCCGTATTCGCATTCGCTTTCCGACGACGAACGCCTTTACAAGCCCGCCGAGGAGCGCGAAGCGGAGGCCCATCGCGACCCGATCCCGCGCTTTGGTCTCTTCCTCGTCCGCGAAGGAATTGTGGAGGAAGGCGAACTCGAAGATCTGGAGTCCGCGGTGGACCGTGAAATCACCGAAGCCACCGACCGCGCTCTTGCGGCGCATTCCGCGCCAAAGGAATCCATTTTCTCGTTCGTCTACTCGCCAGACGTCGATCCGGCCGGCGCTCGCTTCGAATCACCCGCCGTTAAGCCCGAGGGCGGCGCGCAGAAAACGATGGTCGAGATGGTTTCGGCCACGTTGCTCGACGAAATGGCGCACGACGAGCGCATCGTCGTCTTTGGCGAAGACGTTGCCGATTGCAGCCGCGAAGAAAACCTTGCGAACGTGAAAGGGAAGGGCGGAGTTTTTAAAGCGACATCCGGCTTGCAGAGGCGCTATGGAGCCGAGCGCGTGTTCAACACGCCTTTAGCCGAAGCCGCCATTCTTGGACGCTCCATCGGCATGGCCATCCGCGGCTTGAAGCCCGTGCCGGAAATTCAGTTCTTCGATTACATCTGGCCGGCGATGATGCAACTCCGCAACGAGCTGCCCACCATCCGATGGCGCTCCGGAGGACGCTTCAAGGCGCCCGTGGTCGTTCGCGTCACGATCGGCGGATATCTCAGCGGTGGCGCAATTTATCACAGCCAGTGCGGCGAAGTGATTTTCACGCATACTCCTGGTATTCGCGTGGTGATGCCGTCCACGGCGCTCGACGTCTGCGGTTTGTTGCGCACCGCGATTCGCTGCGATGATCCCGTTCTCTTTCTCGAGCACAAACATCTCTATCGCCAGCCTTACAATCGATCCGCGTATCCAGCGCTTGATTACACTGTGCCGTTCGGTAAAGCGCGCCTCGTGCGCGAAGGCACCGACGTGACGGTCGTCACCTATGGAGCGCTGGTCCACCGAACTGAACTCGCTGCGACGGCGCTTGCGCGCCAGGGAATTTCGGTTGAGATTCTCGATCTGCGCTCGCTTAGCCCGTACGATTGGGAAGCGATTGCCGCCAGCGTGCGCAAGACGAATCGTGTGATCGTTGCGTATGAAGACGCGATTTCGTGGGGTTACGGCGCGGAAATTGCCGCGCGTATTGCCGACGAGTTGTTCGGCGACCTGGACGCTCCCGTGCGCCGCGTCGCCGCGACTGACACGTTCGTCGCCTATCACCCAAAGTTGGAAGACGAGATTCTGCCGCAGACCAGCGACATCGTCGACGCCGTTGGCGAACTCGCCGCGTTCTGAGTTGACGAGTGGGCCGCGCGGTTACGCCGATGTGTAGCTCACCTCGTTAGAGGTGAGGCCTTTGGTTTTGGGTAGCGCCGGCTTGTCGGGAGTGTGATCGAAGGGTGGCTCGCCGGCGATTTTTCGGTATTGTCGTCGTGGGCGCAGGAAATGGCTGTCATTCTGAGTCCGCCGCGGCGGACGAAGAATCTCTCTTTGCTTTTGTTGGGCCTATGCAGGCGCAACATAGCTCACCTCGTTAGGCGTGAGGATTTTCGTTGTTGCCGAGGTAACATCATGCGGCGCACGAAACCTTTTCGAGGCCTGAATCGTATGCTTAAGTGGACGCGCGGGAAACCAGCGCGCGGGAGGACAAGTTTATGATGTGCCCGAATTGTCGCAGGGAAATCGCCGAATACTCGAACTTCTGTTATTTCTGCGGCTCCAGGCAGACTCGGGCGTCGGCCGTTCCAGGTGCGCAGAAGCGGCTGATGCGTTCGTCCACGGACTCCAAAATCGCCGGCGTTTGCGGCGGAGTCGCTGAATATCTAGACGCGGATTCAACGATTGTTCGATTGATCTGGGTGATCGTGTGGGTCTTTACCGGGCTCGTTCCCGGAGCAATCGCTTATGCGATCGCATGGGTGCTGATGCCGGAAGCGCCAGTCCCTGTCCAGGTGGTCGTCACGCCGCCTCCGCCGAACTCGACTCCGCATCCGGCGTCAAATAGCTGACGATTTCACCGAAGATTGTCTGGCCCAGCCTCCTGCGGCGCGTGCTTTCACGCCCTTTTTCGCGCGGCTACAGCCGCCCCGCGCCTCTCGAAAAGCATCTGGTCGATGGAAAAAGTTCCCGCGCCGACGGTCGCCAGAACGAACGACAACACGCACAGCGCGAGCGGGAACTCGTAAGCGTGTACGTTACTCGGATTCGACGCAATCCCGTGGACCTGCACGAGTGCGACGCCCATTTCAATCGCAAGCAGCAAGCCGACGATCCGAGTGAACAGGCCGACGATGAGCAGCCCGCCTCCGAAAACTTCCAAAATCCCCGCGATGTACGCGAAATATCCGGGCAAGCCCATGTGATGGAAGTTCTGGACCCATTGCTGAGCGTGCATCAATTTCGGCAGTCCGTGGTAAATAAAGATCACTCCCACCGCGATTCGGGCCAGCAGCAGCGCCAGCGGCTTCAGCTTTTCGAGAGCTTGCATCGGCGTCCTCCCGCCTGTCTGTCAGCAGGCTTCAACTCGTCCTAAACCGCTTAAGAGCGTTGCATTGTAGCAGAAACGCTGTATGACGTTGACGCAACACGCGCCCGTTTTCGTCCACCCCGTTTGTCCTCGAACGGCATCTTATTGGCTGTAGAATTGCACGTTGCTTTTGTACGGGGTGTTCGTGTCAGGGTACGGCCTGACTGCCGCAGGCAGGCTTCAGTGATCCCGTCAGCGGCACACACTAGATCGACTTTGCGGGCCGTGGAAAAGGATCGGTTTTTAGGGGGTCGGAGCTTTAGCTCGGACATAACCCGGCGTTCCCCCCGCAGGGGTTTTAACCCCTGGGGCTCACGCTGTGAGTTTTCCGCACCTCTTTGGCCCTGGATGTGTCCTGCTTAATTTTTGCAGTCGCGCTTCTGTGCGCAGGTTCTCGGAGTCTGAATGCGCAAAATCGGTATCGGATTTCTTCTCTTCATCATCATCGCGGCCGCGGCGTATTTGCGTCTGCGACGTTCCAAAGGCGCTGAAGAGATCGCTTACGCCGGCAACCGCCAGGTGACGCTCTGGAGCACCAGCGCTCAGGTTCGCGAGCCCGTTGTCACGGTCGCGTTCGGCGACAGGCTCCGCATCGTCCGCAACTTCGAGGACCAAATCGAAGTTCGCACGGACGCCGGGCAAACAGGCTGGGTCAACAATCGCGAATTGCTTTCGTCCGAACTTTGGGAGCAGGCGCGCGGACTGGCGAAGCAAGCCGGCGCGATGGCTATCGAGGCTCGCGGACACACCGGAGTTTTGAGCAACCTTCACATTCAGCCTGGGCGCGAGGCGGCCCGCATCGATCAACTCACGAAGGGTGTGCCGCTCCTTTTGCTCGAACGGCGCGTCGTGGATTACCAGGCCGCAGGCGGCAATGGCGGGGAAGAAGAAGTGTCAACGGCCGCCGACCAGCCCGGACGCAAACCCGGACAAAAAGAAGACTGGTGGCTCGTCCTCGCCCGAACGCCCGACGACGGCGCGATCGCCGGCTGGATGCTCGGCCGCTTTATCGACCTCGACGTGCCGCAGCCGCTTCCCGATTACGCCGACTCTGCGGGTGTACGCATCGTTTCCTGGTTCGAGCTGAACCGCGTTCCCGACGGCGCTGGATCCACCAGGCCGCAATATCTCGTGCTCGGCGCGCGCGGCTCGGAGGGGCAACTCTGTGACTTCAATGAGATCCGCGTCTATACCTGGAGCAAGAAGCATGAGCAATATGAAACGGCATTTGCCGATAGCAGTGTTTGTGGCAAGCTGCCGGTCAGCCTCAAGAGCGTTCCCGCCGAGCACGCCGACATCACATTTGCGTTTCAGGATTTGAGCAATGGCGTGCCCGAACAGCGCGCCTATCACATGGACGACACCATCGTCCGCCGAACCGGCCTCGCCCGTCGCCCGAAGTACCGCGCCCACCGTTAGCGCGCGGCAGGGAAGCGGCTGTCATTCTGAGCGCCAGTGTTTGGCGCGAAGGATCTCTCTTTGTTTTTGTTGGGCGTTCGCAAACGCAATGTAGCTCACTTCGTCAGAGGTGAGGTCTTTGCTTTGTAGCGCCCTCGTCTCGCCGGCGATTCTGCTGTGCTATGGGCGTCAGTGCAGGAAACGGCTGTCATTCTGAGTCCGCCGCGACGGACCAAGAATCGCTCGTCATTTCGACAACCGCGCAGGTGTGGAAGACGATCGTTGTAGCTCACCTCGTCCATGTACCGCGCTAGCCCTCACGTGAATCGCCGATATCATGGCCGTGTAGCGCACCTCGTCAGAGGTGAGGCTTTTGATTTTGTAGCGGCCGCCTTGCTTTTCAGGCGGGCGATTTCGCGCGGGCCGCCTCTCTTTTTGTGCAGGCGGATTTGTCTTTGGGTTTACGGCGCTAGTTGGCGCGTTGACGGGCCGTTTCTGTTGGACCCCAGGTAGCTCTCAGTGCCGATAGGGACGACCGTATTTAGCCCGGCACGAAAGTGCCGGGAACTCTTCATGCCGCCGAAAAATAACAGTCCAAGTCCCGTAGGGACGATTGACTCGGCTTTCGTCGCCGAATCGAGGACTTCGCCTTTGCCGCCGGCTTCCAATCTTAATCGGGCGCACCTGCTTTTGGATTTGCTCTCCCCTTGTTTACCGAGACCAATGGTGCTAGCCTCGGTTACCGAGGTTACGCTACGTGAGCAAACCTTCCGATTTGGTTCAAGGCACTCTCGACATGCTGCTTCTGAAAATTCTCGCGCTTGAACCCTTGAACGGCTTTGCCGTCAGCCAGCGCTTGAAACAGGTATCGGGCGACGTATTGCAGGTCAGCGACGGCTCGCTTTATCCGGCCCTGCACAAGCTCGAGCAAGAAGGATGGATCACCGCCGAGTGGAAAACGTCCGAGAACGGCCGCCGCGCAAAATATTATTCACTCACACGGCTTGGCCGGCGGCAGCTCGAAAGGGAAGCGGACAACTGGGCTAGACTTTCGACCGCAATTTCGCGCGTCGTCAAGCTGAAACAGGCGTGAGCGCCGGACGCACTGTAGCTCACCTCGTAAGAGGTGAGGTTTTTGTTTTTGTAGCGCCGGCTTGTACTGAACGCAGTCGAGGGCGTCTCGCCGGCGATGTTGTGAATATCGGGCGTGACGCGAACCAGCGCTGTCATCCTAAGCCCCGCTTGTGGGCGCAAGCGTGCCGCTGCGGCGGGAATCTCTCTTCGCTTTTTTGCTGTGGAGGTGATCGATGCGACCGGAACATTGGCTTTACACCATCCCGTTGCGCTTTCGCTCGCTCTTCCGCCGCAAACAGTCCGACCACGACCTCGACGCTGAACTCCGCGACCACCTCGAGCAAAAAATCGAGGATTACGTGAGCAAAGGCCTTGCTCCAGCCGAAGCGCGCCGCCAGGCCCTCCTCGATCTGCGAGGAATCGAGCAGACGAAAGAAGCGTGCCGCGACACCCGCCGTGTCACTTGGCTCCAGGACTTCGCCCAAGACCTCCGCTTCGGCCTGCGCATGCTGCGCAAATCTCCCGGCTTTACCGCCGTCGCCGTCCTCACCCTCGCCCTCGGCGTTGGCGTCAATACAACAATATTCACCATCTTTAACGGATTTCTGCTGCGGCCATTGCCCGTACCCCATGCGGAGCAGATTGTCGTGGTCGCTGTCCAGGAGAAAGGCTTTCCTGTAGGTGTGCGTGGCTTCTCGTATCCCGAATTTGTAGATGTTCGCAGGCAGCTGCGCTCGGCCGCTGATATCTTCGCGAATAGGATTAGCTCGTCTGAGATGACGGTAAACGGCAACACTGAATATTGTGCTGTCACGTTTGTTTCCGCCAACTTCTTTACTGCTCTTCACATTAAGCCCGCATTGGGTCAATTCATTCCTCCGAACCAAGCTGAGGAAACTGGGGTCCACCCAATATTGGTTCTCGGTTACGGGTACTGGCAAAGACGCTTCGGAGGCGCGCCCGTGTTGGGGAAGCGCGTCCTGGTGGATGGCATGTCAGCGACAATCGTGGGCATCGTTCCGAAGAGCTTTCAGGGGATGTTTTCGATCTTCACTACGGACGCATACCTGCCGATGGGCGCATTGGCGGCGCAAGACTCCAATTTCATGACCAGCCGCGATGAGAGAGGGCTTCTGGCATTCGGCAGGCTCCGAGATGGTGTCCCTGTTCGCCGCGCTCAGACTGAGATTGACGTGATCGCCGCGCGCTTGGCGAAACAATATCCGCAGACAGATGGCACGTTCAGTTTTCGCGTAATTCCAGAGCCACTCGCCAGACCTCAACCCTACGCAAACAGCTATTTTCTTATGGCGGGCGGGCTGTTCTTGGGTTTGGCTGTTTTTGTCTTCTTACTCGCCTGCATCAATGTTGAAAACCTGCTCTTAACCAGAACGATCGCGCGCCAGCGAGAACTCGGAATTCGAGCTGCCTTGGGCGCGAGGCGCAGTCGGCTGGTCGGGCAAATGATTGCCGAAAATCTCATCTTCGCAATCCTCGGTGCGCTGGCCGGATCAGGCCTCGGCTGCCTCGGGAACCGGCTGGCCAGTTCGATGCACATCCACAATTTCCCCCTGCAGCTCGACGTGACCTTCGATTGGCGCGTGTTTGGCTACGTCTCCTTGTTGGCCGCGGCTGCGGCTATTGCGGTTACCTTATTTCCGGCATTACGTGCTTCACGGTCCGACGTAAACACAGTTCTGCATGGTCATCACCCCGATGCTGGAGTCTTCGGAAATACGTTTCGAGGACGCAATCTTCTGGTAGTCGCTCAAATAGCGGGTTCGATGGCGCTCTTGGTAATCGCAGTACTTCTTGTGCAGAGTCTGCGACACGCACGAAATCTGAATCTCGGTTTCGATCCCCGTCAGGTTCTCAACGCCACGTTCGATCCGAGCAATTCCGGATACGACCAAACACGCGCGGTCAGCTTTTACCGTGAACTCGAATCTCGTGTTAGCGAACTTCCTGGAGTTCAGTCGGTCAGCTTAGCCTCGAATGTCCCGATGGCGCCTTCGCCCTGCAAGAGAGGCGTTTACGTTCAAAACCGGCCGCTCCCTCCTGGTCAGAGCCCTCCCAACGTACTATGCAATTACATTGATGGACCGTATTTTGCCACCATGAGGATTCCGCTGTTGCGTGGACGGACATTCGCGCCCTCCGACGATGAGCATTCCGCCCCGGTCGCCATCATCAATGAGACGATGGCTCGAAGCTATTGGCCGCATCAAGATCCCCTCGGCAAAAGCTTTAGCGTGACGGGGCCAAATGGTCCGTGGGTGCAAATTGTCGGAGTCGCAGCAAACGGAAAGTATCTGACTGTAATGGAAGACCCGCAGCCTAGCCTGTACCTGCCGCTGGACCAGAATTTCACTGCCAAACGGACCTTGCTTGTGCGCAGTTTTGGCGAGCCCGAGTCTATGGCGGGACCGATCGAGCGGGCAGCTGCCGCTTTTGCTCCCGGATTGCCGCCTCTCGACATCGAAACGATGCAACACGCTCTCGAAGGGGCGTTCGGTTTTTTCATCGTCCAGCTTGGAGCAACCCTGGCGGGAATCATGGGCGGCGTCGGACTGACCCTCGCTCTTGTGGGAGTTTACGGAGTAGTTTCATTTGCCCTGGCTCAACGCACGCGAGAATTTGGCATTCGTCTAGCCCTCGGCGCTACGCCAAAAGAAATTATGCGTCTGGTTCTTCGGCAGGGATCTGCACTAGCAATTTTTGGTGCTCTGGTCGGATTTCTCCTCACCAGAGTACTTTCAAAAACCTTCGCGCACGTATTGTTCGGTGTGTCTTCCACTGACCCCATTACTTACTGCGCCGTTGCTGTCGTGCTCGTTGCAATTGTTTTGCTCGCCTGCGCTGTACCAGCGCGCCGGGCCATGAGAGTCGATCCTATGGTCACTCTGAGATACGAGTAGAGGAGGACTTGCTTCCGTGCTAGCTGCGCATTGGCTCTACACCGTGGCTGGGGAATCTACCTCGCCGGGCAGTGCGTTTGCCGTGGGCGGGGTTGTCATCCTCAGCCCCGCCCTTGGGCGAAAATCTCTCTTCGTTTGGATGACTGCTTGGTCGGAGGGATGCGACCCGCTGAGCCTGTGGCCCGAAGATGTATCTCACCGCGTCCAATAACCGGATTTAACCCCGACTTAACTGCGCGAAGGCATAAAGGTCCTTAACGCCGTCGCGTAGCTTCTATTCGTCTTTTATCGCTTTTCGTGCTTGTAGCTCGGCTCAAGGGAGGCCGTCGGGCGCGACCCAATCTTCGGGCGGGAAGTCGATATGCCAGAACGACGGCGAAGGCATCTCGAATTCGATTCCAGTCTGCAAGCGTCCGGCCTGCGGTGCGCTCACGTGAATCACGCGGCACATCAGGGATTCATCTGTGGTTTTGTTCACCAGTCGTATCGTCTGACCGACAAGCACTTGCGCCGACAGTGTGATCAATGCGCCGTGCGCGTTCACCACCAGCGTGCGCGTCTGCTCTACGAAGTCCTGTCCTTTTGCGTTTTTCCCTGTCACCGTGACAGGCACGCTGAGCAGCACACGCATACTGCGCCGTCGTCCAGGGTCGGGTATCCAGTTGCGCTCCTTCGTCTCTGCGGGACTGGTGAGGGCCATAGTGAAGCAACGATAGTGGTACGCTCCGTCCAGCGCAATAGACCGAAGGTTCTAAAGTATCGGTCCGAAGATACGGTAGGCTACTGATAATACAAGACTTGCTCGCCTGCTGCGCGGTGCCGGTTGTCAGGCTAAGTCGAGAGCCTTTCGCCTGGCTGTTCTTCTGCCATTCTCAGTGTTCTCTGTGTTCTCTGTGGCGAAAGGCCTGTCGTTCCCAGGAAGCGTCCATCCACGTCAGCAGTGAACGATCTTCTCTTTGCCTTGCTTGACGTTGCGGGTGGCGTTGCGACTGTCGGCAACCAGCTTCGCGTGACGGACGATCGCCTCGTAGTCGTAGCTCGTGTGGTCCGTCGCGATCAGGACGCAATCGTAGCTGCCCAGCTTGTCAGGCGTTAGGTCCACCGACCGCATGTGCGAGAAATCGTAATGCCGCATCTTGTGCAGTGCCGGGAAGTACGGATCGTTGTAGTCGATCTTCGCGCCGCGCTCGGTCAGCAACTCGAGCAGCTTCAAAGAAGGGGATTCGCGCAGATCGTCGACGTCCTTCTTATAGGCGATTCCGAGCAGCAGAATCTTCGAGCCCTTCAGGCTCTTTTCACGCTCGTTAAGCGCTTCGCTCACCCTTTCCACCACGTTGTACGGCATTGCCGTATTGATCTCGCCCGCCAACTCGATGAACCGCGTGGCGAAATCGTATTCACGCGCTTTCCACGACAGATAGTACGGATCGACGGGAATGCAGTGTCCGCCGAGTCCGGGTCCCGGATAGAACGGCATGAAGCCGAAGGGCTTCGTCGCGGCGCTGTCGATCACTTCCCAGATGTCGAGACCCATGCGCAGGCTGAGCTGCTTCAGTTCATTCACCAGTGCGATGTTCACGCAGCGGAAGATGTTTTCTAGCAGCTTCACCATCTCTGCCGCGCGCGTCGAGCTTACCGGAACCACCTTCGCAACGATTTGCGAATACAGATTCACCGCAGCCTTCTGGCTCGCCGGATTCAGGCCGCCAACCACCTTCGGAATCTGCGCCAGGCCGTATTGCTTGTTGCCGGGATCTTCGCGTTCGGGCGAAAACGCGAGGTAGAAGTCGGTCGCAACGGTCTTTCCGCTGGCGCCGCTGTCGATCGGGCACTTCAGCCCGCCCTGTTCGAGGATCGGCAATACGAGTTCTTCCGTCGTTCCGGGATACGTGGTGCTTTCGAGCACGATCAACTGGTTGCGCTGCAGGTTGGGAGCAATGGCTTGCGCGGTGTTCTCCACGTAGCTCATGTCCGGTTCGCGGCGAATGTCGAGAGGCGTGGGAACGCAAATCAGCACGGCATCCATGTCGCGCAGACGCGAGAAATCTGTGGTCGCATCGAAATGCTTGGCCTCCACATGCTGGCGGATCTTTTCCGCTGGGATGTGCTGGATGTAACTCTGGCCCGCGTTCAGCTTGTCGACTTTCGTCTTATCCAGATCGAATCCCGTGACGCGTTGGCCCACGTCGGAAAAACGCAGCGCCAGCGGCAGACCCACATAGCCGCAACCGATGATTCCGACCTTGATGCCTTTTCCGGCGAAAAAGTCAGCAGTCCGCTCCGCCATTCAATTTTTCCTCGCTCCTATGGATTTGAAGATCGGCCGCGATTCACCGCCGGCCGCAAAAGAACCAATCCGGTCCCAAGACGTTCAATTCAATATAGCAAGTTCGTGTCGAGCAACGGAACTATCGTTGCCTGTATGTCACGCAGGAACAACTCGTACCGTCCCGTAATCCGACGCACGACGATCCATTCCCACGTGGCTTTGCACACGTTCCGCCGCTCTTGGCCTGTGTGGCACAGCCTTGTCCTGAGCGATCGAAGGGTGCCCTCGGCTGTACGGTTTTGCAGGTGTGTGACATAGCCCATCTGCCTGAGTTATTCGCATTCGATTTTGGCTGACTCCCTTTGCTATGGCACAGTACGGACGTGACCCTTGCATCCTCGACTACGCCCTCGCCGCACACCCTCGCAGGCGATTCCGCATCATCGGTTTCGGCGTGGCACCCAGATCGCCTCATGTACGGCGCTGCGATTTTTGCCAGCGCCCTGCTGCTGTTCGAAGTCGAGCCAATCATCGCGAAGATGATTTTGCCGTGGTTTGGAGGCGTCGCAGCCGTTTGGGCCGTCTGCCTTGTCTTTTTTCAGACTGCCTTGCTGCTGGGGTATTGGTACGCAGATGTGCTGACTCGCCGCTTTTCCCCGGTCGCGCAGCGACGCATCCACTCGGCGCTGCTGTTGGTTAGCCTGCTCGCGATTCGAATCATTCCAGGCGAGCGGTGGAAGCCGACGGGCCCTGAACATCCGGCAATCCGCATTCTCCTTCTGCTCTGTGCGACGGTCGGCCTCCCGTTTTTTGTCCTGTCGACCACCAGCCCGCTCTTGCAAGCGTGGTATGCGAAAACGCGCCCCAGCGCCCGGCCATATCGCTTATATGCGCTGTCGAATGCCGGCTCGATGCTGGCACTGGTAAGCTACCCGATTTTCGTCGAGCCATGGACTTCCACTTCGCATCAGGCCTTCGGTTGGTCGGCGGGATATGTCGCCGTCGTTCTGCTTTGCGCGACGGTTGCGCTATCGTCACGCAGCCGCAAATCCGCAGACGACTCGAATCGCTCAGACACCGCGAGTTCCGTACCGTCGGCAGTCGAAAACGGCGCAACGCAATCCGTGCCTTCCGTCACATCCTCGCGCGTACCCGCTGGCTTGCGGGTCCTGTGGCTGGCTCTGGCGGCATGCAGTTCTGCGCTATTGCTTGCCGTGACGAATCACATCACGCGGAACATCGCCTCCGTCCCGTTCCTGTGGATTCTGCCGCTCGGCTTGTACCTGCTCAGCTTCATGCTTTGCTTCGACGCACGCGGAGGGTATCAGCGCGGCCTGTTCCTTCGGCTGCTGGGCATCGCGATCGGCGGAATGGCCTACGCGCTCGCGCCGTCGTTCGCGGGACTGCCATGGAAGGTGATGATCGGCTTGTTCTGTGCCGGATTTTTCGTGTGCTGCATGTTCTGTCATGGAGAACTGGAACGCCTGAAGCCCGCACCGGAACATCTCACGAGCTTCTACCTGATGGTCGCGCTGGGCGGCGCGCTCGGTGCCATTTTTGTTGCGCTCGTGGCGCCGGCGATTTTTTCGGGCTATTACGAATTGCACGTCGCGCTTGGGCTGTGCGCGATCCTCGTTCTTGTCGTCCATTATCGCGACCCGCAGAGCCCGTTCTACGGCAAGAAATTGAACCTCGGTTGGCTTGTGATGGCTGGACTAGCAGTCGCCGCGATCGCGAGCCTCTTTGTAATGGCGCGTGAGCAGGCGTCAGGCGCGCGCCTCATGGTGCGCAACTTCTACGGCGAGCTCCGCGTGATCGGTTCGAACGAGCCGGCCGACGCGCCAGACCACGCCGGCGCCGTCGCGCAGCCGCGCGCCAGCACAGGCGAATCGCCGTTGAAACAGGATCTGCGCTTCCGCAAGCTGATGAACGGCACAATCGATCACGGACTCCAATTCCTCAGTCCCGCGCTTCGCCGCGCGCCGACAACGTATTACGGCATGGGCTCTGGCATCGGAATCGCGTTGCAGGCCGCTGGCGAAGGCCACTCGGCTATGGTCGGCTCGGCTGGAGCCGCCGTGGACAAAGCCGGCCCGGTTAGGGCGAAGGCGGAAGCCAGCTCGGCGAGAGCTGCGCCCGATAAAGCCGGCTCGGCGAGAGCTGCGCCCGATAAAGCCGGCTCGGCTAGAGCCGTGATGCCGGTCCAAGCGTTGCAGCACGCGCCGCAAGCTCGGGCGCTCCATGTCGGCGCCATCGGCCTCGGCATCGGCACGATTGCCACCTACGGACGCGCTGGCGATTCCTACACCTTCTACGAAATCAATCCGCTGGTCGAGAAAGTCGCCGAGCAGCAGTTCACATTTCTGCGCGATTCGCCCGCGAAGATCGAAATCATTCTGGGCGATGCGCGGCTTTCTCTCGAACGCGAGCAGCCGCAAAACTTCGACGTCCTCGTCGTCGACGCATTTTCCGGTGATTCTATCCCGGTGCATTTGCTGACGCGCCAGGCATTCGAGCTTTATTTCCGGAATCTAAAGCCGGACGGCGTGCTCGCCGTTCACATCTCGAACCAATATTTGAACCTCGAGCCGGTCGTCGCAGCCGCCGCGAGCGCGCTGGGCAGGGAAGCGGTGATCGTCAATCACCAGATTTCCGTGGGCGAAGGCGTTTATCCCTCCAGCTGGATTCTCATCGGCAGTCGCAACGGTTTCCTTGGCCGCTCGCAAATCGAGCAAGCTGGCGAAATCCTCCCCGCAAACGTGCCCGCCTCGCAATTATGGACCGACGACTACAGTAGCCTCTGGCGTGTCCTGAAATAGCCGCACGTTTCATTTCGCGTTTCTGTAGCTCACCTCGTTAGAGGTGAGGCTTTTGTTTTGTAGCGCCGGGGCCTTCAGCCCGACACGCCTCTTGTGTGGCACAGCCGCCCCCGGCTGTGCGGTTTCCGATTGCTCGCGGCCGCACCAAATGTTCCGGTAAGCTACTTACAGCGGCGCCGAAGGCTCATGCCGCGCGCCCAACGTAATCCGTGAGCGGGTCGGGAGTTCGACGGCCTTGAAACCATCACTCAAATCATTGCTGAAAGAGGTCTGGGCCGAAATCCGCGCGCACGATGTGTTTGGACGCGCCGCTCAGCTGGCCTATTTTTTCCTGCTCGCTCTGTTTCCATTTCTGATCTGCGTGATCGCCACGCTCAGCGTCTTCGGCGTTGCCGACCGCGGCAGAGCCGTCCTCTTCCGACTATTCGCCGACGTGCTGCCGCCTGTCGCCTACCAGCTGATCATCACAACTTTCAGCGAGATTCTGCGAGCCAGCGGCCCGCTGAAAATGTCGGCGGGCATCGTCGCATCCATCTGGTCGGCGTCCTACGGGATGAGCGCGACGATGGACACGCTCAATGCCGCGTATAGAGTTCACGAGACGCGCTCGATCGTTAGGCAATATCTTGTGGCCATCGCGCTGACCGTCGGCATGGGACTGCTGATCGTAATCTCAACGCTTTGCGCCGTCGTCGGCAACGATATTGTCCGCGGCCTCGCCTTACCCCACCCAATATGGCTCGCGTGGACGCTTGCGAAATGGCCCGTCACGATCGGACTGCTCTTGCTCGCATTCGCCATCACGTATTACTTCGCTCCCGACCTGAAGCAGCGGAACTGGCACTGGGTCAGCCCAGGGGCCGTAGCTGGCGTTCTCCTGCTGCTGCTGATATCCGTCGGCTTGCGCGTCTACATGCACTTTGCGAGCAGCTATACCGAAACATACGGTTCGTTGAGCGGCCTGATCGTCCTGATGCTCTGCTTTTGGCTCGGCGGCATCGCCGTGCTTTCCGGCGGCGTGCTGAACGGCGTCATCGAGCGCGCGAAAACCAAGCACCGCCTCCATCCATAGTCACCGACGAGACAAGGAAAAAGGAAGCACGGAAGCAGGGAGAAGCTGTTAATCCGAATTGTGTTAGCGGCTATTCGATAGCGGGCTCCTTTCCTCGGCTAGAGCCCGCCAGACAGTTCAAAAACGCAGGCGAGACGCCGGCGCTACTGCTCGTTTATCCACGTCATTGAACTCAGCGAAAGTGTGTCGAGAAGTTTTGGCGGTTTTGTTGAGTGGACTGGAGTTAGGCGGATCTTTTCTCAGCAAGCGTGTCGAGAAAAGCCTCAGTGGCGACCAGGATTTGTGTCGCGTCTCGGCCGGTTGAGACGCTGCTGATGTGTCTCGCCGGGGTCTTGCTGGCCCGCGACGGCAGGTAGTGCCAGCACCGCTGCGAGGCCTGCTGCTGCCTGCAGCGACCAGTTGCCTCGGCTGCTGCTCGCGCGTGTCCGGCGCGCCGATTTCCCGGTCGGTGGGCTGACTGACCACCTCTTCATAACGATGGGTGATGACGACCTCTTTGCGAGGCTCGTGCCAGTGGCCGTGGTCGTCGATGCAAGAG
>JBOGNK010000008.1:0-4994 GCA_050747085.1 Candidatus Acidiferrales bacterium | reverse complement strand
TGGCAACCTTCTCTTCCGGCGTGTAATGCTTCCGTTGCTTCTTCATGTGTTCGCTCCGTTATCTTAACGGATGAACGCTTTCTCCATTTCCAGCTGAGGCAGCACACTAGCAGGTTGCCTTTTTCAGTTGGGGTTGTCACTTTGCTTATAAATTTAAATGAGTTCGTTGAGTTCGGCACTTTCAAACGCTAGAGACCCGGCCAGTTCTCTCTCGGCGATGGTCTCCGAGTCGGCCTAGCGTACCTTCACGTCCGCTTCCATTTGTAGAACTCCACTCCTGAAGTACATCACCTTAACGATTCCGGTTTGACTCATAGCGCAGGCCGCCTCTATGTCACGACTGCTCTGGACCGGCCGAGCGTCTATCGACATCACAACGTCCCCGGGTTTAATTCCTGCCGCGGCCGCGGCAGATAGCGCCCGAACCGAAAGGACAAAGAAACCGTCGCTTCGTTCGTAGCCTGCGACACCAAGCAGTGGAGCTTCCTCATTTCCTGATGCAACCGATTCTGGCTCGCGCGAAACACGAGAAACCGTTCCTCTGCTCGCCCCGAATCTGAAGACAATGCCGACGGAAGCCCGGAAGTTGTTCTGCGTGTAATTCGGAAGCGCCGGTTCCACAATCTTGAAAATGTTGTGCCGCGTAAGGACGTAGTCGGCCGATGCGCGTATCGCGAATCTTGGCGCAACGGGGATTTGAAGGCCGCCACCGAACGCCGCGGCGAAACTGTCTTGCGATTCTGACGTACCCATTGCGCTGCCTGTCAAATGATCGGCACCGACGAGTCCGTGAATGAAGGCTGGGCCAAGATTGACGCGCGGCCCTCCGAGGAATCCATAGTCGCGAACATCGACGGTACCGAATCCGACAGACGAAAAGTCGTATGCCTTGTAGTAGCCGCTGAAATCTGCTTCGGCAGCGAGCCACTTATAAACCCTGCTAGAGACAGAGCCCTCCCAGCCATTGGCGCTTTGTCGCGAAGTTATACCAAGCGACTGGAAATCAGCGCCGTTGGTGTCAACATTCAAGTACGAATAGCCGACGAATACGTCCAGCTTCGACGCATCCTGGGCGCGAGCCGGTAAACAGGCTAAAAAGAACGAGCCGACGCACACGAAACTGAAAACCCGTATGAGCTTGTTCAAACGCACCCCTGACGGTCGGTCGTTACCCATTAATTTACTATACTAGCGGGCAATACTAGCTTTCAGAAAGTCGAACGTAAAGAGCTACTTTGCAGCCGGCGGGCGGCAGCGACTTTTCCACAGCCGTTCCAAAACGGAACGGCAGATGTGGTTCTAGTACTCCGCTAATCCATTGACAAAGTGCTAAATATATGCTAGGCTGGCTCATTTTTATGCTCGCTCGAAACCACAACATGATCCCTCCTACGGCACGCAGAAGGGCGCCGGCCGGTCCCGCCGCTGAAACGCAAATTGGTGACGCTTCGGTGGCACCGATTGGTTACACTCTCGGCGTGCTGCCAGGTACTCTACGAGCCTCCAACAGCAACACACACGAGGAGCTTTTCTCGACACGCGTGCTGAGCAATAATCCGCGTAAGTCCAGCAGCATCAACAAAAGTGCAAAAACTTCTCGACACACTTTTGACATGTTGGCGAGGAGCCCGCGATGAGAAACGTAATCTACGCGATCAACGTTACGCTGGATGGCTGCGTCGACCACACCAAAATGAACGCTGACGACGAACTACACGAATATTATGCGCGGTTCCTGCGAGATGTTGACCTGCTCGTCTTCGGGCGCAAGACCTATGAATTGATGGTTCCTTATTGGCCTGATATCGCAAAAAACCATTCTGAGACGAAAGCAGAGAACGAGTTTGCTGACGCATTTGATTCCGCGAACAGGCTTGTTTTCTCGCGCTCACTCGCCAGCGCTGAAGGGAAAACGAGAATCGTTCGCACGGGGCTTCGAGACGAAATACTCAAATTGAAACAAGAACCTGGCAAAAACATTTTGGTCGGTGGTGTAGATATTCCTTCACAACTGATAGAGCTTGGCCTGGTGGACGAATATCGTTTCGTCGTTCAGCCGATAATTGCAGGAGAAGGGAAGCGATTGGCACAAGGCGCCAGCTTGCCGCAGAAGTTGCAGTTGAAACTTGTTGAGTCGAAGATTTTCAAGTCGGGATCTGTTGCGCTCCGTTATTTGAACCAGTGAAAGGAAGATCTGTGGCACCCATGTGTTCCCTCACGGCCCCGTTATTTGGAGTTACTAAGGAGATCCCGGCCCGCGCCAGGGAAGCCGGGCTCAATCGATCTTGTTCTGGGATGCGACGCCCGTGAAAACCATTTTGAGTTTATTTCTGGGACTTCTGCTTTTCGCCACGGCCGGCAATGCTCGACCTGTACATGCGAGGACTGCATCGCTTGCGAACCCGCGCGCCGCATCGCCGCTGGTTTCCAGTTGGACTACGTTTGGAGATCCTGCCGAACAAGCGTTCACGCTGGAAGTGCCGCAAGGATGGAAGATCACTGGGGGACTTTATCGCTTCGGAGTGCTCGATCCGCGATTTATGGTCGACATGGTGTCGCCCGACGGGAAAGTGGACATTCGTCTTGGCGATTATCGCGTGCCACCGTTCGCTCCGCTCACGCCGACGCTGCAGAGCCTGGGCTTCACCGAGGGACGCCGCTATAGTCCGCGCAATGTGGCGCAGGAGGTGGTTGCGAATTACCGCGAGGGATGGATATTCGCGGATCTATACGGACAGGCGCGGTTTTCCAGCGCGTGCACGCACTTGAATCTGAAATCGATGAACAAGGAAGAGCCCGTCCACCCGAGCGGCCCGAATGTGACGACGACCGCCGGGGAAGCGTTGTATACGTGCGAGTCGAGCGGCGGTCCGAGGGTGGCGTACGTGTTTGCCGAGACGCAATACACGCAGATGCAGCAGTCGGGCGCGTGGATGGTGAGCTGGCTTTACAGCTTCATCGCGCCGCAGAGCGAGGCGGACGAGGCGCTGAAAACGACGCTTCATGCGCTGAGTACGTTTGTTGTCAGCCCGCAGTGGTATTACCGGCAATTGCAGATCAACGGACAGGTGGGCGAGGACGCGATGCGCGACTTCCACCGCGGTATGGACGCGATCCAGCAGGATTATCAGCGGCGGTCGGCGGCGTCGCAGAGCCAGTTCGATGAGATGAGCCGCGCCTTACGGGGCGTCGACCTGACGATCGATCCGGTGGATGGAAAGCAGCGCGAAGTGCTGAGTACCGGGCAGACGCACTGGATCAACGGAATGGGGAATATCGCGGATTCACCGACGGCGCCGAGCGGCTCTCACAAGCTGAATACGGTGCAGTAAGAAGGCGCGGCAGTTGCGACGATCGCGCCGCTTGTCGAGACCAAAAGGCCCCCGCTCATAAAACGAGCACCGGCGGGCGCAACGGCAAAATAGACCGGCCCGGGGCTAAAGCCCCACTTATTGCAAGTGCGCCTTTCACAGCGCGGACGCCGCGCTGCTCCCCCGACTAAAGTCGGGGGCTTCCACCCTCACGTCGTGCAGAGGCGAGAGGTCAGGTAGGGGTGACAAACATTCTGCGAAGCGGTGACAAAGCCGTGACAATTGCGAGTGGCGGCGCGGCCTAGGATGGCAGGCCAAGCAGGTGAGAGAAGGTGCCGTACTTTACTGGCCCCGACCGGTTGGCCTTCTCTCGCCCGCTGCAGACTTCCGCAAGGAGAAATCCACATGCAGATTTGCAGGACTGCCGTCGCCGCTTGCCTCGGATTCGTTCTACTCATGTTTTCAGCCCCCGCCCACGCGCAATATCAAATTACGAATCTAACTTCGAACCAGGTGATCGATAAGGCCGCGAACACCGATCCGCTGATCGTCAACGCCTGGGGATTGGCGCGGAGCGCCACGTCGCCCTGGTGGGTGGCGGATAACATCTCGGGATGGGCGACCGTCTACAATGCGACCGGAGGAATCGTCCCATTGAAGGTGGTGATTCCCACCGCCGGAAACGGACCGCAAATGGCAGCAGGTCTGAACGGACCGGGCACTCCGACCGGCGAAGTAGCGAATGCTTCGAAGACGGATTTCCTGGTTCAGGGCATGCCGTCGGCTTTCATTTTTGACACCCTGGACGGCACGATCAGCGCATGGGCGCCGGGCGTGAACAAGAATGAAGCCGTCCTTGTGGTGGACAACTCGGCGAGCAAAGCGAGTTACACGGCGCTGGCGATCACCAGCAATCCGTCGGGAAACTTCCTTTACGCAGCGGACAACGCGAATAACAAAATCGATATGTTCGACGGCAGCTTCAGCCTGGTGAAGTCGTTTGGCGATCCGGCGATCCCGTCGAACTTCTCGGTGTTCGGCATTCAGGACATCAATGGGCTGCTCTATGTCGCGTATGCCATACCGGACCCTGGCGGCGTTGGCGGTTTCATCGACGTCTTCCAAGAGGATGGCACGTTCGTGAAGACGCTGATCAAAGGGCTGCCGCTGAATGAGCCTTGGGGTATCGCGCTGGCTCCGAGCAATTTTGGGCCGCTGAGCAATACTCTGCTGATTTCGAACAACTCCGCCGACGGGACGATCAACGGGTTCAATCCGAACACGGGGCACTTCGTGGGTACGATCCGAGACGAACACGGGAGGAGGATTACGCTCGACAACCTGTGGGCGATTGCGTTTGGCGGCGGAAACGCTGCCAATAACGGAGCAACAAACGAACTGTTCGTCACCGTGGGGCCGTACAACCAAAACGGCGGCACGTTTGAATCGATCGTCTTCAATCCAAGACATCGGGGCGACGACGGACACGGCGACGGCTACGGGAAATAGGCCGGCCATCGATAGGGCTTTCGTTCAGGGGGCCACTGCAATTTCGATTGACGAGTGACAACGCCGGCGAGACCTGCCTGCCGCGGGCCTTGCCGGTGCTGCGTTGAATGGAAACCGCCGAACCAAAGCACCCACGCTCAGAAAGCGATGATTGGATAAGAACGAAGGCTCCGA
>JBOGNK010000007.1:0-86076 GCA_050747085.1 Candidatus Acidiferrales bacterium | reverse complement strand
GTTCGCCGTTTTGCGAATCGAGATTTCCGGTAGGCTCGTCAGCGAGCAGGATGGAGGGGTCGCCGGCGAGAGCGCGCGCTACGGCGACACGCTGCTGCTGGCCGCCCGAGAGCTGCGACGGATAGTGCTTGATGCGGTGCGACATGCCCACCCGCTCGAGCGCCTCATGAACCTTTTTCTTACGGTCGGCCGATCCCATGCCGCGATAGGTGAGCGGCAGCTCCACATTCTCGTAGACGTTCAAGTCTCCGATCAGGTTGAAGGCCTGGAAGATAAATCCGATCTCGCGATTGCGAATGCGGGTGCGGTCCGAAAGCGTGAGGTTCGCGACCGGCTGTTTGTTGATCCAGTAATTGCCGTCCGTCGGCGAATCAAGCAGTCCCAGGATGGAGAGCAGCGTCGATTTGCCGCAGCCCGAAGGGCCGGCAATCGACAAAAATTCGCCGTTCTTTATTTCAAGATGCACGCCGCTAAGTGCGTGCGTCTCCACCTCGTCCGTATAAAAGACCTTCGTCACGCCGTCGAGTTGGATCAAGCTTCCATTTGTTCTTTCCATGCCGGGCTCCTTCTCAAAAATCCCGCCTACGCCGCCGCAGGCGCTGGGACCAAATTGTGGGCCGAGTTTGCTCCAACCGGACCTCAATAATCAAGCTGTTACCGTTCCCCAAAGCGCGAAGTGCTGCACCAATATCCCTTACGCAAACTGCCCCGGAAAGGTTCCCGCTATTTTAGTTCGATCGCCGGGAAAGCGTCATACGCCGACATGTCGGACAGAATCACCGTATCGCCGACGTTCAGACCCTTCAAAATCTGCACGTTACTGACTGAAGTCTTACCCAACTCTACTTGCACTCGCTCAGCACGCGCCGCGTTTGACCACGGTCCAACGACCTTGAACAACCCAATCGTGCTGTTTTCGTCGCCATGTACCGGCCGTCCAACGAACAGGACGTTCTGCAACTTGTCGATGATAATGGTGCCCTCTACGCTCAGGTCCGGCACCGCGCCTTCCGGCAGGGGCCCGTCCAGTTTCACGTCCACCGTTCGCGTTCCATTATCGACGTGCGGATCGATTCGCGTCACATGGCCCGGAATGATACCGTTGTGCGTGTCGACTTCCGCCTTCTGTCAGATCAGGAGCTGGTTGGCCTGGGTCTCCGCAATTTTCAACTGCGCTTTCAGGTCGGAGGGCTGCGTCACAACCCCGAGCTTCGTTCCCTGCGTAACACGAGTGCCCACATCGACGTCGAGCTCCTGAAACATTCCATCAACACCCGGCCGCACATGGAGCTGATTGAGCTGGGAAGAATAGAGTTCGTAGAGCGCCTTCTTCTGCGAAATAGTGGCCTCTTGTACGGCCAACTGCGATTGCATCGAGTTCTGGAAAGTCTGTACTTCGCTCTCTGCCAGCTCATCCTGCTTCTGCAGCTGAGTAGCCTGCACTTCCGCCGTCTTCACGTCCAGTTCGGGGGCTAGACCGTCCTTGAAAAGCTGTTCCTTGGTCTCTTTCACCATCAACTCTGTCTGATATTGCGACCGGATTGCCGCCGCCGCGGTGCGCTTGTCCATCAGTTGATTTTCCAACAGGGCCTTGGTCTGCTCGTACGCGGCCTGCGCACCTTTCAATTGGTAGTCGGCGTCCATGGCTTCCTGCTGGAGCTGCGGGTTGGTCATATCCATGATTACAGTATTAGCCTTCACCGGAGTGCCGGGCAGGAAATAGCGCTGCGTTACGGTGCCGTCGGCGGGCGCTGAAATGACGTGCACTGTTTCGGGCACCAGCGTTCCCAACCCGCGCACATCGATGGTCATCTGCCCGCGCTCGACCGTTCCGGGCCAGACGGTCGATTTATCGACCGATGGCGCCGCGGGCTGCAGGTGCATTAGCCCGGCAGTGATGCCGATCGCGACGAGAACCGCGCCGATCACATAACCAATTCGGCGTATCTTTTTTTTGCGTTTAAGTTCCGGCCTAGCTATGTCCACGAAGACCTAACCTCTCTTTTGCTGTTACCGCAACTGGCGTTCCGCAAGGGAACCTATATAACCAGCTTATGTTGTTCCACTTAGCGGCCGTTTGCAATAGCGGCTCAACCCAAGCTGCCCGCTCGTGGGACTTTGCCGTCCCGCAATCGAACACAGATTTCCTGACCAAAGTCGGGCGTTTTGGCCTCCACACGTCAAATTTTGGTTCGCGCGGGCACACCTGGACACACGTGTTTGGCCCGAAGCGCGACGATCGACACGGTTGCAACGAGTGCGTGCGGTTGACTTTGGCGCATGCCCGCAGATCGTGAGTAACGTTGCCGCGCGACAATCAGGCCTTTGACTCGATGCTGGCGCGGATTTCCTGCCAGCGCTTGGGGCGTTTCTTGGGGTCAAGCACCTTCTTGCGCAGCCGAACTGATTTGGGGGTTACTTCGACGAATTCGTCGTCTGAGATGAACTCAATCGCCTTTTCCAGCGTCATCTCGCGCGGCGGAATCAGCCGAATAGCTTCGTCGGCCGTGGACGAGCGCATGTTCGTCAGCTTCTTCTCTTTCGTGATATTGACGTCCAGGTCGGACTCGCGCGAATTCTCCCCGACAATCATGCCTTCGTAAACTTCCGCACTCGGCGCGACAAACAGTTCGCCGCGTTCTTGCAAACCCCAGATCGCATACGCGGTCGAAACTCCCGGCCGATCGGCCACCATCGCCCCGGTGGGCCGCATGGCCATGTCACCCGCGTATTCCGTCCAGCCCTCCAGAAGTGAATGGAGCAGCGCGGTGCCGCGAGTATCCGTAAGCAACTGGCCGCGCAGCCCGATCAGTCCGCGTGAAGGAATGCGAAAGTCCATTCGCACGCGCCCGGAATGATGGTTGACCATTTTCGCCAGTTCGCCGCGTCGCCCTCCCAGCGTTTCCATGACGATCCCGATGAAGTTTTCCGGGCAATCGATCACCAGCATTTCGAGCGGCTCAAGCTTTCGTCCGTTCTCGTTACGCACCACGATCTCGGGCTTGCCGACCGCTACCTCGTAACCTTCGCGGCGCATCGTCTCGATGAGGATGGCGAGCTGCAATTCGCCTCGCGCAAGCACTCGGAACGAGTCTGTCGAATTCGTTTCCTCTACGCGTAAGGACACGTTTGTCAGCAGCTCTTTTTCGAGCCGCTCGCGCAGGTCTCGCGACGTAACAAACTGCCCTTCGCGCCCTGCGAAGGGCGATGTATTCACCGTAAAAACCATCGCGAGCGTGGGGTCGTCGATGGTGAGCGGCTCAAGCGGGGCCGGATTTTCCAGATTCGTAATGCTCTCCCCGATTTGTATGCCCTCAACTCCCGCTACCGCGACAATGTCGCCAGCGGGAACTTCCTCGGCTTCGTCGCGTTCCAGCCCACGAAAGGTAAACAGCTTGGTGATTTTGGTGGGTTGAATCGTGCCATTAAGCTTCGCAATGCCAACTTCCGAACCGCGCCGCAAGGTCCCTTGAAATACGCGTGCAATTGCGAGACGTCCGAGATAGTCGCTGTAATCGAGATTGGTCACTTGAACTTGCAGCGTGGCATCAGGATTGCCGGAAGGCTCGGGAATAGCTGAGAGAATGGTGTCGAAGAGCGGCTTCAGGTTTGTGGAGTCGTCGCCGAGTTTTCGGTGCGCCACTCCAGCGCGGGCGTTCGCGTACAGCACCGGGAAGTCCAGCTGGTCCTCGGTCGCGTCCAGATCGATAAATAGATCGTAGATTTCGTTCAGCACAGCCTCGGTCCGCGCATCCGATCGATCGATCTTGTTCAACACAATTACCGGAGGAAGATTCGCCTGCAGCGCCTTCTGGAGGACGTAGCGCGTCTGCGGCAGGGGACCCTCGCTGGCGTCGACCAGCAGCAGAACGCCGTCGACCATGCGGAGCGCGCGCTCCACTTCACCACCAAAATCACTGTGCCCGGGGGTGTCGACGATGTTGATCTTCGCGCCGCAGTAGGTGAGCGCCGTGTTTTTCGCGAGAATCGTAATGCCGCGCTCGCGCTCCAGTTCATTCGAGTCCATTACGCGGCGCGGAACATCCTGATTCTCGCGGAAGATTCCGCTCTGGTGCAGCATGGCGTCGACGAGCGTCGTCTTCCCATGGTCGACATGCGCAATAATCGCGATATTCCGTATGCTCATTTGATTTACGACCACTCAAAACTCATTTCTGTGATAACCGCTAAACCGTAAGCACGTATCCGAATCGGGATGCAAGTAAGACAAACAAAAAGGGCTGCAACGTCGTTCCGCAGCCCCGGCGATTCCATTCGCAATTTTAGGAGCAACAAACGCTTTGCTATTTTAGCACGCAGACGGCAGGAACGCTCTCTGCTCGCTTCCGGCTGCAGGATCAATACGATTCGCTTCGCGCCTCTTCCTTCATCAGTTCCTTCGAGAGATAGACCAGCTGGCCCACATGATGGCATGCGTGGGCGGCGCAACGAAATATGACCGTGAACCTGTCTTTTGCAAAAGGCTCGCGCTCGCCGGCATACGGCTTCGTCCAATCTTCCGGAGATTGCTTGCGAATGGCGTCCGTCACCATTGCGATCGCGCGATCGAAGTCGGCCAGCACCTGTTCCTTCGTCCTTTTCTGCGCGTCGGTGAATTCCAGATCACGGTGGCGGATGTATCCGGTCCCAGCGATCTGCGCGCCGATGTAATAGTTCAGATTACCGGTCAGGTGCAGCAACAGATGCCCAACGCTGTTGCCATCGGGTTTGCCGGATTGTGCCTGTACGCTTTGCGACTGAAAACCGAACGGACGCTCCCAAATTTGCGCTGTAGCCAGCGGGTCCACCCAGCGATGCACCTGATCGCGGATCTCTTCGTAATATCCCGCTAGCGTGCTCTGGACGACCGTTACTAGCTCCGCCATTGGTTCTCTCCTATGTCACGCTATCCTGAGCCGCGTTAAGCTTCCGGTTCCGGCAAGACGCTTTTCTCATGGAAGCCGATCCGCTTCGCCGATTTTTCAGGAGACTCCAACAATTGCCGAATCGCTTCGAATAGCGCCGTTATGTCCTCGTCGTGCCCTTCGACTCGACCTTCCAATTCGGCGAGTTTATTTGCGAGTTCCTTGTGAGTGCTCAGGATTTCCCGCAATTTCAGAAACGCACGAACAACGTACACGCTGACTTGGATCGCCCTATCACTATTAAGGACACTGGCCGCCATGATCACGCCGTGCTCCGTGAACGCATAAGGACGGTAACGCCGGCCACCACGGCCTTCCTTTGAGGTCGCAGTTTGCGACCTCAAAATCGTAACCTCGTCGGCTGTCAGCTGAAACATGAAATCCGAGGGAAATCGTTCCCGGTTGCGCTTTATCTGTTCGTTCAGGCGCTTGGTTGATACTTCGTAGAGCTCGGCAAGGTCGGAATCGAGCATCACTTTGTGCTCGCGAACCAACAGGATCCGCGACTGGATTTTTTCGACCGGTATGATGGAATTTGCCTTTGGCATGTATCTCCAGTTTGAGGTCACAAATTGTGACCACCGATGCCGTCATGACATGTTTAGCCACCAGCACCTTCGAAAATGACAGTTCGGCTGATCGAGGCAAGCCACTCCCGTATCGCAGTTCCAGAGGGTGGTCTTGAGGGCGTCCTATTTTGCACCGCTACCCATTCTCCGCAAAGGATCAAATGGTGCGGAGTTGAGGCCCGTAAACACGGCGTAGGATAAAGTTGAATAGCTTCGTCACAGCCGCCGCCTGAGAACTTGTACGCTTTCGGCACGCAGCGGATAATGCTGCAGATGTGAGCGTCGAGTCGCAGATCAATCCTACACATACAAGCGGTACGCGCAGCGACAAGCTACCTGCCGGCGAACTCCACCGCCGGGAGCGCACGCCTGCGGCCCTACGAACGTTGCTCCATTATGGTGGGAGCGCGCTGGCGCTCGCACTGCTGTTTCGTTTTCTTCCGGGACGGCAGGTGCTCCACGCGCTGGGGAAGTTGCCACTTTACCTCTGGATAGCGGTAGTCGCAGCGTATCTCGCAACACACCTGCTGGGCGTGGCGAAATGGCGCATGATGGTGAACACCGCAGGCGCCGGACTCAACGCCTTGCAAGCGGGACGCTGCTATTTCGCCGGGCTTTTCGGGTCGCTGTTCCTGCCCTCGCTGATTGGCGGAGATTTAGTGCGGGTAACTCTCGCGATGCGTTATGGCCGGACGAGCGGGGGTGTGCTGCTGGGAAGTTTCCTCGATAGAATCGTCGACTTCACCGCGCTCGTCATTTTGGCTAGTGCCGGAGCGCTGCTGGTGCCCGGAACGCTTGGACCGCAAAACCGTCGCGTTTTTCTGTGGATCGGCGCGGCAATGATCGCGGGACTAGCGATCGTCGCAGTCCTGGTCACGTTGATTCCCTTCCGCCGGCTGTCGTTCCGCATGCGAAGGAGGGCTGTCAGCTTGCGCCGGGCGGGTAGGTCGATCATGCAACGACCGGGGGTCGCTGTCGCCTCGCTGAGCATCTCACTCGCCTCGCAACTGTCGTTCATAGCTTTAAGCGCTCTGCTGGCGGACGCGTGTGGTCTGCGACTACTTTTTCGCGCGTGGCTTTTCGCCTGGCCCATCGCAAAGCTCTCAGCGGCAATTCCAGTGACGCAGGGAGGGATTGGTGTGCGCGAGGCGGCACTCGCCGGATTGCTGGTGCCATTCGGTGCGCCGCCGGCGCTCACCGTCGCCGCCGGGCTCGCGTGGGAAGCCGTCGTAGTCAGCGGTGCGCTGATCGGTGGGATCTTTGCTCTATCGGTCCGGCGACGCGCTTAACCTGGACCATGGATAGCCCCGCCCGGGGCGTTCATGCCAAAACTGAATCAGGGTGCGGCGAAGGGAAGAAGGCACCCAACCCGAGGAAACGGCGGAGTGCACGAGCGAGAATGATGGGAGGCAGATCAGGCCGAAATGGGCCCGCCATTTACACCATATTAGAAACGGGATCGGGTGGCGCGAATATATTCACGAAGAGCGGTTACGTTAGGGCTGCACAAGCCTAGCCGTCCGGCATCAACGGGCAGACCCAGCCGTTCAGCCTGTTCGATACTCAGGCCGGCGTCATCGAGTTCGGCCAGACTATAACCCTCGGTGGGAACGATACGACGCCCGGACAATTCGACTGGTCGCGGTGGCCGGTGCGTCTGCCATCGCTTTCTCACGATGTCGAAGAAGTCGTCCCAGTCTCTCCGGTTCCACATGACAGCCCCCTGTTCGCCTATCTGCGGATGTTGGATGCACCATCTCCCTATTCGGTAGCACAAAAGCACACATGAACTTCAACCAGGAAAAAGCATGAACCGCGGGGCCCAAGTGACGCAGATTCTAACCCCGCCACCCGTAGGAAGTCGCGTGGGAATACAGAGTGTCTCCTTTAAGTTATCGTATCTTAGGCGCAGCCGTTCACTGCTCGAAACAAGGGCCCGCAGAGACAGCCACTCCGGCGCGGCTACCTTCGCCGGCACAGCCGCTGGTATACTTTCCGCAGGTTACGGCTCGATTCACGACCTGCAAACATTCGATGAGCAATCCTGTAATCGTTGTCCATTACCACGAGCTATGGCTGAAAGGCGGGAACCGCCGTTTCTTTCTCGGGAAGCTGTTCTCCGCGCTCCGCCAGTCACTCGAAGGGATCGGCGTCGAACGCATCGAACAACCCGGCGACCGCTTCCTGGTGCGCCTCCGCGAGTCTGCTTCAGTGCAGCCCGCCATCGAGCGCGTCCGGAACGTGCTCGGTGTGGCTTACTTCGCAGTTGCGCAACCCGCTGAACGCGATCTGGACGCGATTTCCCGTGCCGCATGGAACGAAGTTGAGCCTCTGAAGTTCGCGACCTTTGCGGTTCGCGCCAAGCGCAGCGACAAGACTTTTCCACAGCGCGTAATGGAAATCGAGGCAGCAGTTGGCCGGTACATCCTCGAACGACTGCGCGAACAGGGGCGGGACGCCCGCGTCCAACTGCGCGATCCGGAATTGACCTGCCGGATTGAGATTACGCCGGGTCCGGCACTGGTCTATGCACGCAAGAACCCCGGTTGCGGCGGCCTGCCCGCGAACACAGCCGGCAAGATTTCCTGCCTGCTGTCGGGCGGATACGATTCGGCGGTAGCTGCATACCACATGATGAAACGCGGCGCGCACCTGAGCTTTATCCATTTTTATGGGACAGGAGCGCGCCCCGGCGAATCGTCGCTGCATGTCGCGAGCGCCCTGGTGCGGCAGCTGACGCCCTATCAGTTCAACGCGAAGCTCTATCGTGTCCCGTTCGAAGCCATACAGCGCGAAATCGTGCGTTACGCACCGGAGGATTTCCGCATTCTGCTTTATCGCCGGATGATGTTGCGCATCGCCCAGATTCTCGCCCGCCGCGAGGGTTCGCTGGCGTTAGTGACGGGCGACAGCCTGGGCCAGGTGGCGTCGCAGACGTTGCGAAACCTCGTGGCTGTGGATGCGGCAGCGGAAATGGCTATTTTTCGGCCGCTGATTGGCGCAGATAAGACTGAAGTGCTGGAGACTGCGAAACGAATCGGAACGTACGAGATTTCTTCCGAACCCTTCCACGATTGCTGCCCGGTGTTTCTTCCGAAAGCGCCCGCGCTGTTCGCGACTCCGCAACAGCTCGACAACGCGGAGTCGCATCTCAACATACAAGCGCTCGTGGAGCAAGGAGTTCGCGGCGCGTCACTCCTCAGATTCAAGTACACGACTGGACAAGTTGAAGTAAGCGAACCACAATCACGCGCAGCAGCCGCTCAACACCTCTAGTAACCATCTGAACGGAACCGGAAACGCGCGCCAGCGGATCGGTTCTTCTAATAATTCCGCCTTCCGTCAGCGATCATATCCACCGCCCCGGCCTCCTCGTCCACCGCCACGCCCGCCACCACCGCCATGACCGCCGCGACCGCCTCCTCCACCACCATGACCGCCGCGGCCGCCGCCACCACCTCCGCCTTCTCGCGGACGCGCCTCATTCACCACCAGAGCGCGCCCCAAGAAATCCTTTCCGTTCAGAGCAGCGATGGCCTTTTCAGCCTCTGCGTCATCTTGAAACTCCGCGAAGCCGAACCCGCGCGGTTGCCCGCTGAACCGATCCTTCAGCAGCGTAACCGATTCAGGGTTTGCCCCGACTTCTGCGAACAACTCCTGCAACTGCTCTTCTGTAGCCTTGAACGATAGGTTGCCCACATAGAGTTTCTTCACGGTCCAACTCCTCTGCTCCGCTCTTACCGAGCGTGCTTGCGAGGCTGAAAGGCAGGATCAGGGCCATCGGCAGTCGAACGGTCCAGCACTGAGACCGGAACGATCGGCCAATTCAAAATGGCCGGTCGCACGCACCTTGGCGCAAGCAATCCATCGGAATTCAGATTTGAGGGATTCTGTGCGCCGGCGGTGCCATGGATGCGCGGCTGCTCCGGCTGAAGCGAGCGCCCCAGCAACTCGCCAGCATCTTGAGCTAACTGATGCCTGGAGTCAACAACTGGCAGTCGCCGTCGGGCATAGCAGGGAAAGCGGCGTCCATCCGTGCGGAGCCGCGCTGCCCCACGCCACTCCGTAGTCCTCAGGCAAGAGCGTTAAGTGCGATAGCTCGCGTTAATGTGGACGTATTCTTGCGTAAAGTCGCACGTCCACATCCGAGCGCGTCCTTTGCCCGAACGCAAGTCGACCAGCACGGGAACGTGCTTCGCGAGCATTCTCTCGTGTGCGGAGCGCTCATCGAATGCGTGCTCGCGCCCTCGACGACAAACAGGAATGCCTGCAAGCCAGATGTCGACGCGTTCGGGATCGAAGTCGACACCGGATCGTCCGGCAGCTGCGAGAATACGTCCCCAGTTCGGATCGGCGCCTGCGAAAGCGGTTTTTACCAAAGAGGAGTTTGCAATCGTTCGCGCGATTTGGTCAGCGGCACGGTCGGACGCAGCTCCGCGAACTTCAATCTCAATTACGCGCTCGGCTCCTTCTCCATCTTCTACTATGGCAAGCGCCAGCAATCCGCAAACGTCCCTCAGCGCCGAAACGAATTTCGTGTAGTCGCGACTTTTCGCTGCAATTCGGCGCGCGCCGGACCGGCCATTTGCAAGAACAGCGAGCGTATCGTTCGTGGATGTGTCACCGTCCACAGTGATCGAATTGAACGTCGGACCAACGGCGGCGTCTAGAGCGCGGGAAAGCAGCGTAGGCGAGATAGCTGCGTCAGTGACGACATATGACAGCGTCGTTGCCATGTTCGGATGAATCATGCCCGAACCTTTTGCGCAGCCAAGCAGCCGCACTTGCTTACTGCCGATGCGGCACGTAGCAGAAGCCCATTTTGGTCGCGTATCAGTGGTCATGATCGCGCGCGCGACATTCTCGAATGCGCCGGGCTCCGCACCGCGAGTGAGCGTCAGGGCGGGAATCGCAGCGAGAATCCTCTCAACGCGCAGTGGTGCGCCGATCACGCCGGTCGAGCTGACAAGGATCTCTTCGGCACTGCAGCCAAGCGTCCGCGCAAGATGCGCAGCCGTAGCTCGCGAGGCGGCCATTCCCTGTGGGCCCGTACAACAATTTGCGTTGCCCGAGTTCACAATAATCGCCAGCACTCTGCCACGAGATTTCTTCAGATGCTCGCGGCACAGCAGGACCGGCGCAGCTTGCACGCGATTCGTCGTGAAAACCGCTGCGGCCGAGGCCGGAGTCTCGCTGATCAATACGGCAAGATCGAGCTTCGACTTCTTCAGTCCACAATGCATCGCCGCAAATGCGAACCCCTTCGGAATTGCCTGTTTTGACAGTTGGGCCGGTGATTCCCCCGAGCGCGCAAAATCGTGTGCCGTCGGGAGCGTCGGTACTTGGGTCAGAACTGGAGCAGGCATAGCAGTCATGGATGTTCCTCGATTTCTGTGACGCGCAAATTAAAATCCTCGAGCGCAGCGCGGACCGCATCGGGAGCCGTTCCGCCCGATGCAGCGCGACGGTCCAAGGCCGACGCGACGGAGAGCGTCGATCGCAGGTCATCGCAAAAGTTAGGCGAGAATTCCTTCAACCGATCGATCGGCATTTCCCGGATCGACTTCCCCTCCTGCTCCGCGGCGCGAAGAATTTTGCCCACGATCTCGTGCGCGTCGCGGAACGGCGTTCCAGCGCGAACGAGATAGTCCGCAAGTTCCGTCGCGACAAGCGCCGGATCCTGCGCCGCTTCGTGCAACCGTTCAGCGCGAAATTTCATTGCAGCAAGCGCCGGGGCCGCAATCTGCGTCATCGCGAGCGCCTGATCGTGCGCGGTAAACAGGGGCTCCTTGTCTTCCTGCAGGTCACGCTGATAGCTCGACGGCAGCCCCTTCATCGTGGTCAGCAGCGCGAAAAGACTCCCGTAGATTCGCCCGGTTTTTCCGCGAATCAGCTCCCACGCGTCCGGGTTCTTCTTTTGTGGCATCAGGCTACTGCCCGTGGAATATTCGTCCGGCAATTCGATGAATCCGAATTCGGGCGATGCGAACAAGACCATGTCTTCGGCGAGCCGGGAAAGATGCATAGCGAGCGTCGCAACCGCGAATAGATATTCAAGCGCGAAGTCCCGGTCGCTGACGGCATCCAGGCTGTTCGACGTCGGTCGCGAAAAGCCGAGATCGCGGGCAAGCGCTGAACGGTCCAATGGAAACGCGCATCCAGCGAGCGCCCCGGAACCAAGAGGACACGCATCGGCGCGAGCCGCGGCCAGTCCGGCGCGTTCCGCGTCCCGCAGGAACGCTTCTCCATGCGCGAGAAGCCAATGCGAGAGCAGTAGCGGTTGCGCGTGCTGCATGTGCGTCGTGCCGGCCATCGGGATGCCGAGGTTGCGCTTCGCCTGTGTCGCGACCGCCATCGCGAGCGACGCGAGACTTCGCCGCAGCGCGCGCGCCGCATCCTTCACATACATGCGAAACTCGGTCGCGATCATTTCGTTGCGGCTGCGGCCCGTATGCAGCTTCGCCCCGAGTGGGCCCAGCTTCTCGATCAGCGCGCTTTCAACGAAATGATGGACATCTTCCGCCTTCGAATTGTCGAGCCACACCCGATCCGATTGCGCGCGCCTTTCGAGTTCATCGAGCGCCGCCACAATCCGCTCGCGCTCTTGGGCATCGAGAATTCCAGCCGTGGCAATCGCGCGCGCCCACGCACGGTCCAACGCGAACTCGTGCGGGAGCAGCCGGCGATCGAAACTCCAGGAGCGCTCGAATTCATAAAACGACGCGTCCGGAGCCCGCTCGAAGCGGCCGCCCCACATTTTCTGTTCGGGAGCGCTCATTTCACTTCGGCTGCGAGGGGCGCCTCCCATTCCTGCGGAACGGTGATGGGAAGCGCGAATAGATTGATGAACCCTTCGGCGTCCTTCGGGTTGTAGCCCGTCATGGTGAAGCTCGCGAGGTTTGTGCGATAGAGTGAGAACGGCGAGCGCCGCGACGCGACACTCAGATTGCCCTTATAAAGCGTGAGCCCAACGGCGCCCGTCACGCGCTGCTGTGATTTCTCGAAGAACGAGTCGAGCGCCTCGCGCAGCGGCGTGAACCACATGCCGTAATAAACCATTTCGGCGTAGCGCAGCGCGAGGATCTGCTGGTAATGCAGGGTTTCCCGGTCGAGGCAGATCGACTCGAGTTCCCGATGCGCCGCGACGAGCAGCGTGCCGCCGGGCGTCTCGTACGCGCCGCGCGATTTGATGCCGACCAGCCGGTTCTCGACGATGTCCATGCGACCGATGCCATTCGCTGCGCCGATTTCGTTCAGCTGATCGAGCAGTTCCAGTGGTGCAAGCTTCACGCCATTCACCGAAACCGGAATGCCCGATTCGAAGCCAATTTCGACCGTCGTCGCGCGCTCCGGAGCCTTCGCGGGCGAGGTGATCCATTGCCACATCGCTTCTTCCGGCGCGTTGGCGGGATCTTCCAGCACGCCGCCTTCGTGGCTCAGGTGCCAGATGTTGCGGTCGCGGCTATATATATTCTTGGTGGTCTGATCAACCTGAACGTTATGCGCACGCGCGTAAGAGATGGCCTCCTCGCGCGAAACAATCTTCCATTCCCGCCATGGAGCAATGATTTTCAGCTCAGGAGCCAGCGCCTTCGCGGCCAGTTCGAACCGAACTTGATCGTTGCCTTTCCCCGTGCAGCCGTGCGCGATGGCGTCTGCGCCGACCTGCTTTGCCAGTTCAACTTGCCGTTTCGCAAGCAGTGGCCGCGCGAACGACGTGCCCAGCAGATACTTGTGCTCGTAAACGGCTCCCGCGCGCAGGGTCGGCCAGATATACCCGGTAATAAATTCCGCGCGAAGGTCCTCGACGTAAGCGGCGCTGGCGCCCGTCGCGAGAGCTTTCTTCCGCGCGGCTTCCAGGTCCTCCTGCTGTCCGAGATCGCCGACCATGGCGATCACCTCGCACCCGGGATAATTCTCCTTCAGCCACGGAATGATGATGGAGGTGTCGAGGCCTCCCGAATACGCAAGCACGATTTTCTTCGGCAACGGCTTCTCCTTTGATTTCCCGGCTACAGGTCGTTTCCTGACTTTAGCTCATCAGCGTAAGCAGAATTACCTTCTGAACGTGAAGGCGATTTTCCGCCTGGTCGAAAACAATGGAACGCGGCGAATCGATCACGCCGCCGCTGACTTCCAGTCCGCGATGTGCCGGCAGGCAATGCAGAAACACGGCATCCCGCGCGGCATGATCCAAAAGATCTTGGTCCACTTGATATCCGGAAAATGCAGCTTCGCGCGCAGCGGCTTCTTGTTCCTGTCCCATGCTCGCCCAAACGTCTGTGTAAACGGCTTGAGCACCGGTCACCGCGTCCTCGGGCGAGCGCAGGATTTCGATTTTTCCGCGCGTCTCGCGAGCCGCCCGCTTCGCTTCGGCAACAATCGCCGCATCGGGTTCATACCCGGCGGGCGTCGCAACCTTTATATGCGCCCCGACGCGAGCGCCCGCAAGCATCAGCGAATGGCACATGTTGTTCCCGTCGCCCACGTAAGCGAACTTCAGTCCGCGCAGCCCTCCGAACCGTTCCTCGAGCGTGAAAAAATCCGCCAGCGCCTGGCAGGGGTGAAATTGGTCCGACAGCGCGTTAATGACAGGGACGCGCGTGTTCGCGGCAAGTTCATCGAGGGTTTCCTGCGAGAAGACGCGAGCCACGATTCCGTGGACCCAGCGCTCAAGGCATTGCGCAACATCCGGCACCGACTCGCGCTCGCCGAGCCGTGTCGTAGTGTGGTCAAGGAACACGGACGAACCGCCGAGGCTCGCGATGCCCACTTCGAACGTCACGCGCGTCCGCAGCGACGGCTTTTCAAAGATCATGGCAAACGAGTGTCCCGACAGCGCGGTCCGATAACGCTCAGGCTGCGCCTTCACTTCGCGCGCGAGGTCAAACAGTTCGCGCACTTGCGCCGAAGTCCATTCCATTCCAGTCAGAAGATCGTTCGGCAGCGTCAGCGTTGCGGCAACGGCGTTCATGTTCACCTCGTGCCGGCTAGAACCGGCTGTGCATGTATTTCGGTAGACTTGACCGCGGAACCCGCTGAGAAGCTTCTCGTTTCTTTCGGCGCGCGGCCGAGAACCTTCTCGAATTTCTTCAGGAAATCGGTCACGTCTCGCGAGCGGATGATAAATGGCGGAAGCAGCCGCAGAATATGCTCGTGGGTGCAGTTGATCAGCAGCCGCTGCCGCAATGCTTCCTCGACGAAAGGCGCCCCGTTGACCGTCAAATCGACTCCGAGAATCAGCCCCTCCCCGCGAACTTCGCGGATGAAGTCGAATCGCGCAGCGAGCTTCTCGAGGCCGGCTCGAAGCTCCGCGCCACGAGCCCGAACGTTCTCGATCAGCTTGCCGTCTTCCACGACGTTCAAGAATTCGAGAGCCGCGGCGCAGATCAGCGGGCCGCCGCCAAACGTTGTTCCGTGCATTCCGGGTTTGAACGCCGACGCGAATTTCTCATTTGCGATCAGCGCGCCAAGCGGCAGGCCGCCCGCCAGCGGCTTGGCCACTGTGACGACATCCGGCAACGACTCAAACTTCTGGTACGCGAATCGGCGTCCCGTGCGGCCCAGCCCGCATTGAATTTCATCAGCGATCAGCGCCGCATCGTGCTTCAACGTAAGCGCGCGTGCGCGTTCCCAGAAAGCTTCGCTGACCGAATAGACTCCGCCTTCCCCCTGAACCGTTTCGAGAACAAGCGCGCAGACCGAATCGTCAAACTTGTATTCAAGTTCCGCCGCGTCGTTGAAACTGACGAACTCAGCCCCGGGAACCAGCGGTGCGAACGGTTCGCGGTACTTCGCCGGATATGTAATCGAGACTGCCCCAAACGTCCGTCCGTGAAATGAATTTTCCAGCGCCAATATGCGCGTTTTGGGCGCCGTGCCGCTGGCGGACTTCTCACGCGCGTAAGCACGCGCCAGTTTCAGAGCGCCTTCAACCGCTTCCGTGCCGCTATTCGTAAAGAAAACACGGTCGAGACCCGACCATTCCGCGAGTTTCCGCGCGAGCGGCGCCTGATACGCGTTGTGAAACAGATTCGAAAGGTGCACCGCCCGCCCTGCCTCGCGCCGAATCGCGCGCACCAGCCGCGGATGCGAGTATCCGAGCGCATTGACGGCGATTCCGCCGAGAAAATCGAGATACGCACGGCCTTGCGAATCGTACAACTGGCAACCGCGACCATGAGTAAACACGACCGGCGGACGCTTGTACGTGTTCATCAAATAGCGGTCTTCCGTCTTGCGGATGTTCGCCGGAGAACTTCTCCCTGCTGATTTATTTTTCTTGGGCATCATCAGCACGCCGCCCGGCGCACGGATTTCGCCGTCCGTCGAATCACCGGAACGACTCGCGTCCCGGGGGCACGTCCCCCGTTTGCTGCCGCGAGAAGCGCGCGCGGCTGTGTCCCGCCCACGATTCGCACCTCGCTCACTCCGCCCGCGAGGGCGCGCTTCGCCGCCTCAAGCTTCAAAATCATGCCGCCCGAAACCTTGTTGTAGCGAATCAGCTCCTCAATTTCGGCGCCGTTCACCGCTCGCAGCGTCTTGTGGCCGTCAAGCACGCCCGCTACATCCGTCAAATAAATCAGCCGGTCCGCGCGGATAAATTCAGCCGCAGCAGCAGCCATGTGGTCGGCATTGATGTTGTAGATCTCTCCGTCCGCGCCCAGTCCCAGGCACGACGCGACAGGAACGATTCCCGCCCGCCAGAGCGAGCGCACGAAATCCACATTCACCTCGCTCAGGTATCCAACGAATCCAAGCCGATTGCCCGACTCGCCCAGTTGCATCGGCTCAGCGAGAAAGCACGCCGCATCCGAGGCGCCGATGCCAACCGCCGGCTGCCCCGCCAGCGAAATCGCACCCGCCAGCTTCTTGTTGAGCAAGCCCGCAAATACCATCACGGCTATATCGCGCGTCTCGCGATCCGTCACGCGCAGGCCGTTGATGAAGCTGCTCTCAATGCCCATGCGTGCGAGCGTCGACGTAAAGATCTTGCCGCCTCCGTGCACCACCAGCAACTCGTGTCCGTTCCGCGCAAGCTCGGCAACCTGTCGCGCGATGGCGTGCACCGTCTCTTCCTTCTCCAGCAGCGCGCCTGCAATCTTGATGAGAAGTCTCATAGCACCTCTATAGAAGACCAGCCGTTTCGGAATAACGCTGCATCGCATTCATGTTCTGCACCGCTTGCCCTGCCGCGCCCTTGCCCAGATTGTCGAGGCAGGAAACGATGATGAGCCGTTCGCCCGAAGCATCCAAAGCAAACCCGATGTCGCAGAAATTCGTTCGCGACACGTCCTGCAGCTCCGGCAGCTTACCCGGCGAAGAAATCCGCACCATCGGTTTTCCTGCATAGAACCGCCGATATAGCGCGTCGATTTCATCTATCTTTCGCTCACCATCCAGCCAGACATACATGGTGGAAAGAATGCCGCGCTCGAGTGGAAGCAAATGCGTCGTGAAGACAAAATCCCGCGTCGCGAGCCCAAGATGATCCGCAACTTCCGGCGTATGCCTGTGTGTGAATACCCCGTACGCGCGAAAATTCTCGTTCACTTCGACGAAGTGCGTCTCGCGTTTTGGCTCCTTGCCCGCGCCGCTGACGCCCGACTTGCAGTCACACACTATTCCGCGCCGCATGTCGATCCAGCCCGAATCCATCAGCGGCCGTAGTCCGAGAATCACCGATGTTGGATAACAACCGGGGTTGGCAACAATCCGCGCCTTCGCCAATGCCTCTGAATAGAGTTCCGGAAGCCCGTACACCGCGTCCCGCAGCATCACGGCATCCGGAGGCGTCATGTTGTACCAGCGTTCGAATGTTTCCGGCTCTCGAAAGCGGAACGCGCCGCTCAAATCAATGACGCGCAACCGCGGATTTGCCGCGAGCAGCTGCGGAACCAGCTCAACCGAAGCCTCGTGCGGCGTTGAGAGAAAAACGATTTCCGCGCCACTCGACGCGATCGCCTCCACAGCAAGCGTTTTGCACGGCGCTTCGCCCCACCCGCGAAGCTGCGGGAAAAGCTCCGTCAGGCAATGGACATCCGCGTGTGCTTCGCGCAGATAAAAGGTGGGCTTTTCGAGCTGGGGGTGCCGCAGCAGCAGTCGGGCCAGTTCGTAACCCGCATAGCCCGTTGCCCCGACGACGGCGACCCTTCCGGTCGAGGTCATCGAAGGAATCCCTCCAGGCGCTTGCGGACATTCGTAGACGCGCCGCGCGACGGCGTGATGATGAGGACCGTATCATCGCCCGCGAGTGTGCCGGCGACTTCCTTCCAACGCTCTGCGTCAACCGCTGCTGCGAGGGGCTGAGCTCCGCCCGGCGGGGTCTTCAGTACGAGCATGTTCTGCGCGGGCCGAATGTCGAGCAGGAACTCCTTCACAGCGCGGCCGATCGCGGCCAGAGGGGCTGACTCCTCAGCCGCAGCGGCCGCAGCATCCGCAAGTGGGCGATAACCTTCCGTCGTCTTCACCAGGCGAAGCTCGCGCAAGTCGCGCGAGAGGGTCGCCTGAGTGACGCGCAACCCAAGGTGATGCAGACGGCGCCGCAGCTCATCCTGGCTGGCCACTTGCTCGCCGGTCAGCAGCTTCAAAATCTGTCCTTGCCGGAATCTCTTCTGTACGGCCATCGTCCTGCATGCCTGTCGAGTGAATATTCACTCCACTGCATAATCATACAGTCGGCCTGAGGCGTGTCAAGACAAATCACACTCTGGCGGCCCGCGCTCTGGCAATCACCGTCTTGAAGAGAAACACCGCAGCGCCCAAACAATCGGAATAGAATGCGCCGATGCAGTAAAATCATGGCCGATTGCTGGAACGGTCAGAAGGCGAGCCACGATGAAGAGCATCAAAGTTCTCGCAATTGACGGGGGCGGCATACGCGGCATCATTCCCGCCTTGATCCTCGGTGAAATCCAGAAACGCCTCGGCGCCGATCTTTACAAGTTTTTTGATTTGATCTCCGGCACTTCGACCGGCGGAATCATCGCTCTCGGCGTGGGCACGCAATCCAAGAATGGTCAGCCGTATTCACCAACTGAGCTTGCCGACCTCTATGTCGAGAATGGGCCGGCTATTTTCAATAAGACCTTCATCACGCCTATAAAAAACTTCGGCCGGCCGAAGTACTCCCCGGATGCGCTCCAAAGCACTCTCGTCGAATTTTTCGGCGACACGCAGTTCAGTACCGCGCTTAGTCCCCTTCTCATTTCAAGCTACGACTTGCAGGGTCAGATCCCTTTCTTTTTTAAGAGCCATCGCATCGCTGAAAATCCCAACTACAACTGGCCTGTGGTTTCGATCGCTCGCGCCACCTCCGCCGCGCCAACTTTTTTCCCGCCCCTGCAACTGGTCCGTGGCACTGACAATTACGCGCTGGTCGACGGCGGAGTGTTTGTGAACAATCCCGCCATGGCCGCATACGCCGAGGCGCGCGCGCTTTACACCGATGCCGCGCAATTCATCATCATCTCGGTGGGCACCGGAGACAGGCAGGACCAAATTACCTATGCAGCGGCGAAAAAATGGGGCCTGCTGCAATGGGCGCGGCAAATCGCGCCGGTCTTCATGGACAGTGTTTCGGAAGCCGTCGATTACGAACTCAGATCCATGCCCGGCTGCAATTACTGCAGGCTGCAGGTCCCGAATCTCGATCCTGCGTCGCCCGAGATGGACGACGTCACGCCGCAAAACCTCACAAATCTACAGAAAGTCGCCGCAAGCTATCTTGCCTCCGTGTCTCGCGAGCTCGACACGATCTGCGCCGCATTGGCGGAAGGTCGCGGAAGCGACATGCCGGGTGTCGGTCGTGTCGCTTTAACGCACGCGTAAACCGCCCGCCTCTAAGCGCGCCCTTGCCGCGTTGTCGTTCTGAGCTTGCCTGCCGCAGACACGGTTCGCCGTCGCGGCCGAAGCGAAGCATGACTGCCGCAAGCGGCAATCTCTCTTGGGCTCGATCAATCAGTGATGAGTCAACCTCCTAAACCAACGGCATGCCACCACTTCCGCCTTGGCTGCCCACAGTTGCTTCTTGACTCCGCCTCACTGGGTGAATAGATTCCTCGCCAGGGGGACGTAATGAATAACGCTATTTTTCGTCGAAACCACGCACGCAACATGTGCAATCGCGCTTTGATGAGCTTCACCGTCGTTGCCGTACTGCTCTCGCTGGCGGCTCTGGCTATCGCGGACACCATTCCCACCAGCAAGCTCATCAGCAAACTCCAGTGGCGCAGCGTTGGCCCCTACATTGGCGGCCGCGTCGTCACCGTCACCGGAGTGCCATCCAATCCCAACCTCTTCTATATGGGAACTGTGGGCGGTGGCATCTGGAAAAGCACCGATTACGGCCTCCATTGGGCGAACATTTCCGACGGTAAGCTGCGCAGCTCCAGCCCGAGCGTCGGCGCGATTGCCGTCTCTCTGTCGGATCCGAAGATCATCTACGCGGGCATCGGCGAAAGCGATATCCGCACCGACATGATTCCGGGCGATGGGATATATAAATCGATCGATGAGGGCAAGACCTGGGCTTACATCGGCCTGCGCGACACGCACACCATCAGCAACATCGTTATCGACCCCAAGAATCCGGACATTGTCTATGCATCATCCATGGGACACGTCTTCAAGCCCGATCCGAATCGCGGCGTCTTCAAGTCAACAGACGGCGGCAAGACCTGGAAAAAGACTCTTTTCGTGAACGATGAAACCGGCGCCATCAATCTCGTTATGGAGCCGAATAATCCCGACGTTCTCTACGCCGCCATGTGGCAAGCGCAGCGCACGCCCTGGTCGCTGATCAGCGGCGGTCCCGGCAGCGGCATCTACAAGACCACCGACGGCGGTGCGCATTGGACGGACATCACGCGCGGGGAAGGACTACCCAAAGGCGTGCTGGGGCGCATCGGAATTGCCGTCAGTGCTGCAAATGCGAACGTCGTCTACGCCATCATGCAAGCGAAAGAGGGCGGAGTTTTTCGCTCCGATGATGCCGGAAAAACGTGGAAGCGCGTTAACAACGACATGAGCCTTCGCCAGCGCGCCTTCTATTACATGGCGATTTTCGGCGACCCGAAAGACGCCAACACGGTCTATGCCCCGCAAGTCGACGCACTCTGGGTGTCGCACGATGGTGCTAAGACCTGGAAGCGGCTGCGTACGCCACACGGCGATAACCACGTCGTGTGGATCAATCCGAATAATACGAACATTCTGCTGGAAGGCAACGACGGCGGCGCCACCGTTTCAACCGACGGCGGCAAGACGTGGAGCGACGAGCACAATCAGCCGACCGGCCAGTTCTATCACATAAATCTCGACGATCAGTTCCCATACCACATCTACGGCGCTCAACAGGACGAGGGCTCATTCGAAGGCCCGAGCGCCCGTGCGGGCGGTTCCATCCCGACCACCTCCTGGGACCGCGTCGCCTACGGTGAAAGCACCTATAGCGTGCCTCAGCCGGACGATCCCAACATCACTTTCGGCAGCGGATACTTCAGCATTTTTATGCGCTACAACAAGGTTACGGGCCAATACCAAGGCATCAGCCCATGGCCGAATTATCAGGAAGGGGCTGCGTCGAATGAACTGAAATATCGGTTCGGCTGGACGCATCCAATCCTCTTCTCGCCGGCAAATCCTAAGGAACTGCTGATCGGCGCCCAATACGTACTGAAAAGCGACGATTACGGCCAGACGTGGCAAAAGATCAGTCCCGACCTCACGCGCAATAAGCCCGAGACGGAACTGCCCAGCGGCGGTCCCATTGATACGGACCATTCCAGCGCCGAAGTCTTCCCCGGCATCTCAGCCCTCGGCGTTTCTCCCAAGGACGGCAACGTGATCTGGGCCGGCTCCGACGATGGCCTCGTGCACGTCACCACCGATGGCGGCGCGAACTGGCAGTCCGTGAATCCTCCCGGCCTCCCCGAAATGGCGTGGATCAACTCGATCCAACCGTCGTACGGCGATACGGGAACTGCTTTCCTCGCCGCTCGTAATTACATGCAGGACGATTTCGCGCCCTACGTTTATAAGACGACGGACTACGGCAAGACTTGGACTGCGATCACCAACGGCTTGCCCGCGGATTCGTACGTTTTCGACCTGCGCCAGGATCCGAACGATCCCGACCTGCTCTTGCTCGGAACAAAGAGCACCGTCTATGCAACCTTCGACGCTGGCGCGCACTGGCAGGCGCTCACTCTGAATCTTCCCACAGCGCAGGTGCGCGATATCGCCTTCGACACGAACCAGGATCAAGTCGCGATCGCCACCCACGGCCGCTCGTTCTGGGTTCTCGATAATCTTTCGCTGCTCGAGCGGATGACCAAGAGCCCGCAGGTTGACTCCTCGTCAGCGCATTTGTTCGCTCCGCAAAAAGCGTGGCTGACCCATGCCTATGGCGGTGGCAATCCGGACTTCCAGCCGTCCAATGCCGGAGCCAATCCGCCTTTCGGCGCGACTATCTTTTTTAACATTCCCGCGAACTATGACGGCAAAACGTCCGCCAAGCTCGAATTCCAGAACGCGCAAGGAGAAACGGTCCGCACCTTTAACCTGCACCTCAAGAAGAAGGAATCGCACGAACAGCAGCAGAAAGAACGGGAGGCGCTGGCCAACAAAAGTCAGCAAGAACAGGACAGGCACGCCGAGGAGCAGCTCACCGGCATCGAGCCCGGCATGAACAGTTTCCAGTGGGACCTGCGCTATCCCAACGCGACCAACGTGACAGACTTCCACGCTCCCGTTGCGGCGGGCGGACTGGAGGACAACGTGCAAGGGCCTGAAATCGTGCCAGGCACTTATACCGTCGTCCTCGATTACAGCGGCAAAAAAACCCAGCAGCAGTTTGACGTCGCTCTCGACCCGAGAATGAAGGCGAGCCAGGATGATCTACAGGCTCGGCTCGCGCTCGAGCTGAAAATCCACAACTCGCTCGACGAGCTCGACAAGAAAATCAACGAAGCGATCTCCGTCCGCGACAAACTCGAAACAGGAATCCGCGGACACCACCTGACGGAAGCCCCGACTCGGCCAGCGCTGGCCGATCTCGATCGCGAACTTGGCGACACCGTCCAACTGCAGGTCAGGTCCAGCGAAGGCACCTTGCTCCACGAGGCGAAGCTGCACAGTTATCTCGCCTATCTTGCCGCCAGCGTCGAACTCGGCTACGTACGGCCGACGCAAGCGCAGGAGCAAGTGTTCGACACGCTGGACCAACAGGCCAAAGCAGCCGAACAGAAACTCGACGCCGATATCGCTGCCGGCAACAAGCTGCCGTAGCAGTTGATGAAACGATCCGGAGAGAATCCGCCGCTTGGCGCGCCACGGCGGGCAGGCTCAGGATGACGCTTCGTTGTGTCATTCTGACAGGCGATTTGCGCCCCGAAGAATATCTCCGGATCGATTCCGAACGAATTTCTCGCGTTTCGCAGCGACGCATTCGTCAGCAGAAATGATGCGAACACACTTTCCGCAGCGAAAGAGAGTTCGCCACGTCCTACCGCCGCGACCAATCAAACCGCACTCCCGCGCGCACCGCAATCGGCAGTCCCAATTGCGGCACGGGCGTCGCGGCAGTGAAATACTGCGCATTGAAAAGATTCTCGCCGGCGACGAAGACCTCCGCGCCGTGGCTGATGGATCGCGACACCATCCCGTCGAGCACAAAAAACCGTCCCATCGGGAATTGATTCTGGTCGTCGTCGAACTGCTGTCCCACCATGCGCCCGTCGATGGAAACACTGACTCTCCCCGGATCGTCGTACCGCGCCTGAAATGTGACGACGTGATGCGGCACCTGCGCGACCCACAGTCCCACCAACGCCGGGTTCACCGGGAAACTCGAAACCGTCGCATCAACGTACTGGTAGCCCGCCGTCAGCGACAAATGGCTGGTTATCGAAGTGAAAGCATCGATTTCGGCGCCCGGCGCGGTGGTCCTGCCCAGATTCTGACGCTGTCGTGTAATCAAAGTAGGCGTCGTGGTCAAAGTGACGTTCGCCACAGGATCGATGATCTCGTTGAAAAATCCAGTTCCTCGAAGCGTCAATCGCCGCGGCACAACGTCGACCGAGACTCCCGCTTCGCCGCCCGTCAGTCGCTCAGCGCTCAAGTTCGAATTTGCATCGGTCACAACATTCCCCACGCGAAATGCGCGGTATAGCTCGTTCAAAGTGGGCGCGCGAAACGCGCGGTAAATCGACGCCGACCACGAGACGCGCGAGGTCACCGGATGAACCAACGTCAGCCGCGGGCTGAACGCGTTGTACGAACGATTTGCGTAGGGCGCAACCGTCGCCGCGCCGGGCGAACCGAACGGGATCGTGATCAGGGACGCGTCGAAATTGCTCCAATGGTCGAAACGTGCGCTGGCGGAAAGCGTCCATCGCGGCGTGATCTGGATGATGTCCTCGCCAAAAACGCCTGTCGTTCGCTGACGCCCGCCCGACGACGTTTCTTTGCCCGCGAGTACGAGCTGTTCGTTGCTGCGGCCGATTACTTCCTGCGTGTCCACGCCCGCTACTACTGTCTGCCGCTTGCCCACTGCTCGCGACCATACAGCCGATCCACCTACGCCCTGCGCGGGCACGGCCTGAACGTCCGTCAGTGTTTCGCTGCTGCGATCGACAGCGACCGACGAAAAGGTTTGATTGTAGGTCTGGGCGTCTCCGTAGAACCGCAGCGTAAGCGCGCCGAACTTGCCAAGTTGCAGGTCGGCGCCCACCGCGCCCTCACCCATCCGTGTATTGTTCACCTGCTCCGGCGTCCCATTCGCGCGCGACTCGTTCAGGAACCACCCCCGGGCGAAGACGTCGCTGCCATTGCCAAACTTTCGGCCAATCCTCAAGTCCGCCGTGCCGTGCTGCGAGCCCGCTTTCGTGTCCACCGTCCCTCTGAAGGCTTCGGGAATCAGGATGTACCCGTCCGTGTGAAACACCTCACCGGCGAACGAGCTTTCCCATCCGTGCCACGCGCCTCCGGCCCACAGCGAAAGATCGGGCGTGTCCTGGTTCCCGTAGGAAGTTTGGAGCGAAATTCCCTCGTCTTCAGGCGAGCGGGTGAAGAATTCCAGCACGCCTCCCAGGGCGTCGCTCCCGTAAAGGCTCGACCCACCTTCCTGCGACACCTCGATGCTCTGCACCGACTGCTCCGGAATCCTGTCCCAGTAAATCCATCCGCCGAATGGATCGTTGATCGGGATGCCATCCTCCAGCACCAGCGCCCGGCTCGACCCGTTTGCTCCCAACCCTCGCAACGAAACGCCCTGCGCGGTCGGATTCGCCGTTCGGCTTCCCGACCGGCGGAAAAGGCTGAACCCTGGAATCTGGCGCAGCGTGTCATCGAGAGTGACGTTCGCGCTGTCCTGAAGGTCCTGATGCGTAAGTTCCTGGTTGCTCGTTGGTGATTGCAGCAGGGGAGTCGGCGTCCGCGCCGTCACCGTAACGCTCTGCACTAAATCCAAGGGCCGCAGCGTAATTTTCAGGGGGGCCAGCTCGCCGTTCGTCGCGCTCCACGCTACGCGCACTTCGCCGAACCCGCGCGCGTGGACGACAATCGTTCCCGAAGCGGCTGCCACATTCTCAAACGAAAATTCGCCTGCCGCCGAAGTCACAGTCGAAGTGGAAAAGGATTTCGCGCGAAGCTCGACTTGCGCCCCGGTGACCGGCGCCCCACTCGCATCCATCACCTCACCAGCCAGGGGTACGCTCTGCATCACCCGTTGCGGCGCAGAGGCAGGAAGCAAAGAACAGAGAACGAGGCATTGCGCCGTGAAAAAGAGAAATGGAGCAGTTCGACTCATGGATTCTCGATAAGAATGGATGAACAAAGGAACTGAACGACCGAGACAAACCTGCGTGCGGCGCGCGGGCCTGCCAGCCAATGACAGGCACCACGGAAATATCATAGCGGGAGTGTAGCGAGGTGGGAACTGTTTTGCGTGGGAGGACAATGGCACGCGACTGAATGAGAGGCGAGCCGCAAAGGGAAGCGCGGGTGTAATTGAGTTTTTCCGGGAAGGACTGGAGGGGTGAACTCGCTGATTTTGTGACGATTGATTTTCCGGATGTGATTGATAACTTGTGAGTTATGGGAATTATTTCCGGCACCGTGTGACGATTGATTTTCATGGGCTTGAAGGGGTTACCGAGCGTCCCGCCGGGAGATGCTGATGGGTGATGATGACGCGGCGGGTGGGTTCGTGCCAGTGGCCGTCTTCGTCGAGGCAACTATAGGCGCGGACCGCGCGGATGATGTCATTTGCAGTAGGTGTGACGTTTGCGGCTTGTTCCATGATCGAGCCAAGGCCGTGCCGGAGTTGGTCGGCGCGTTGTTTGAAGAGACCGAGGGCATGGGCGTGGCGGTAAATGCCCCGGCAATGGCCGAGATTGAATTCCTGGGCGATCTCGGCGGGGCTGCGCCAGTGGAGGAAATCCTGCTCAATGGTTTCGCGGTCGGGATGGTTGCAGATAACGCAGCGAATGCCGTGGTAGTTGAGGCGAGCGGAACGTTTGATTCGCGCGTTTGAAACGCGACTGGGTTTACGGGGAACCGGAGGGGCGGGATCTGATTGGTCCGCCAAGCTGCCATCCGATTTGCTCGTCGGGAACGCGCCTGGAAGTTGAAGCTCGCGTTGGAGTTGCGGATCGGCGAGCTTTTCGTATTCGGCGAGTTCCTTCTTAAGGAAGGCATGGAAGGCAGGGTCGAGGCCGTGGGTCGGCATAATGTGTCAGCAACGACTTACATCCATCGTTGTTCGGGGTCCTTTCTGTGCGCCCGATTGGGATGCACGCGAAAACAAGGAAGACTGGCACGGAAAAGGTATTTTGTCAATAGGTAATAGTTACATAGTTCTAGAACTGAGTGTATAGTGTTTGGACGTGCCGGGGCCGAAAGACCTGCCGGCGGCAGGCAAGCCCAGCGCTACGATTCATTCGAAACCTTTTCGCACAGCCGGGGGCGGCTGTGCCACAGGGACAAACCCTTCGGCTTGAAGACCCGGCCGGTCATGTCCTACGCCGAGATTACAATCAACATGCCGGGGCTGAAGCCCGGCGCTACGTCCAAACCGAAAGGCAAAGGCGGGCGCGGCATGCCGTGCCACACAGGACGAACCTTGTCCTGAAGAGCGGGCCAGGCGTAGCTCCGTAGCGAGGGTTGCCGATCCGAGGGCAGGCGGGGATCGTGACCGCTAACAAACCGCTTCCGTGTGATATCTTGAAAGTACTTTGGGCTCTGAGGAAACGAATTCGCTTGGAGGGGTGATGACGTCCGAAGGTGTACGTCGCAGCGACCGCGTTGCGCTGACGCTCTTGCTGGAGGCTTCTGGACACGATGTGAACGGCGAACAATTTCAGGAACTTGCGCGGACGCTGCTGATCAACCGGCATGGAGCTGTGGTGGTTCTGGACCGCGAGATTGCCCCCGAGCAGCGCATACATCTTCGACGCAGGGCGCCTCTTGAAAGCCATCGGGAAGGCGAAGCGCGAATCGTGGGACAGTTCGGCAAACAGAACGACGGCGCGGTCTACGGAATCGAAGTGCTTGGCGGCATCGATCTATGGGGAGTGGACTTTCCTCCTGTCGCCGAATCGGCGGAAGCCGTGGCGCGGATGCTGCTGGAATGTACATACTGCCGCAGCCGCGAGGTGGTTTACCTGAATGAATTTGAACTGCGCGGCTTCGAAACGAACCGCGGAATTGCTCGCCATTGTAAGCTGTGCTCCGTCCCAAGCATCTGGGTCCAGGCTGCCCATGAAGACGAGAAGAAGCTCGGCGGCCGTTCGCGGGCGCGAAAAGGCGAGTCAGGAAAGGGCGCCGACGCCGACCCCGAAGCGCCGAAACGCGAGCGCCCGCGGGTGCGAACGCGACTGACGGCGTGCATCCGGCAGACCGACACCGATGATGAATTGGCGGTCTGCGAGGACATCTCCCCGATCGGGATGTGTTTCCGCAGCAAGCGCCGCTATGAAGCGAATACGCCGGTCGACGTGGCGGTTCCCTACTCGCCGGAGGCCGCGAATATCTTTTTGCCGGCACGAATTGTCTATTCGGAGGCTATGCCCAAGGCGGGCCTGTTCCGCCACGGAACAGAATACCGCCGGAGGACGACACCCACTACGTGAATCGGTTCCTCTGATCAGATTAAAGCGCGAGGGCGGGCGAATGCTCGTTCTTGCGGCGAGCGTGATACGAGAGGCCGATGTTCAGATGGACGTTCCCGCTGGGCGTTTCGAAGCGGAGAATCGTCGCCTCAGAATCCTGGCCGGCTCTTTCCCCGTGTTCTTGCAAAAACAGTTCGGGCGGGAAGACTTTGAATGTAAAGCCGCGATCATTGAGCTGCGTGACGGCGTTGCCGATCACCATATTCGCCAGTTCGCCGACGGCTTCGGAGACGATCGCCTCGGATGGATCGACTTCCGCTCCGGCAAGAATTCCGGCAACTTTCGTAGCAGCGCTCGGATCCATGTCGAGGATGATCCGTCCTGCGATCTGTCCCTTGAACGTGACCACAGCGGCGAGCCCCTTCGTCCGATAGCCGTCCTGCTCCATCGTAAGGCCGGCGATGGTGGTAGGCGACTTCATCATTTCGGCGAGCACGGCGTCGAGCGAATCGATGAAAGGCTGGATCAGGTCCATTCTCATCGTGAGCTCTCCCCGACCGGCGCGGTGACGCCGTCGTCGTTCAAAACGTAACGGATGATTTCGTAGAGGGCATCCGGCTTGACGGGCTTTTGAACGAAATGGCGCGCGCCCTTCTGCAAAGCCGCGAGAATATTGTCCTGATACCCAACAGAGGAGACCATGACGACGCGCGCGTCGGGATGCTGCTGCACGATGCGCTCGACGGCCTCGATGCCCTCCATCTGGGGCATGGTGATGTCCATGAGGACGATGTCAGGGCTCACGCGGCCATACTCGGTGATGGCCACGCAGCCGTCGCCTGCTTCGCCCACTACCTGTCCGCCGAACGATTCAACCATCTTCGCGAGGCTCTTCCGCGCGAATACCGAGTCGTCGACGATCAGGTAGCGCACGGGCTGGCTGTCCTTGCGCGTCAGTGCCTGAAATTGTTTCATGGCCTTCTCCTTCACCGCTTGGTTCGACCAACGCCTCCGCTGGGAAGGCTAGCTACGAAATTCTCTCTCGCGTGCGAAGCAGTCTCGCCGGCGGAGTCGGACTGCAACGCACCGGCAATGCCCGCCAGACTGACCACGCGCGTGGCAAAACCACGTTGAATGGCGGAGCGCGGCATGCTATCGACTACGCACGTCTCCGGGCTCTGCGCGATCGTGAATCCGCCCGCCGCGTGGATGGCGCCCATTCCCGCAGCGCCGTCTTCGCCCATGCCGGTCATCAGGACGCCCGTGGCCTTCGCGCCAAACTCCTGCGCGAGCGATTGAAACAAAACGTCGACCGACGGACGATGCCCGTTCACACGGGGCTGATCGACCAGAATCGCGACGTCACCGTGCTCCATCCGGCGGACCTTCATGTGACGATTCCCGGGGCAGATCAGCGCGCGGCCGGCAAGGATCAGGTCGCCGGATTGCGCTTCCTTCACGTCGATCGCAGAGGATTCATTCAGTCGTTGGGCAAACATTTGCGTGAAGCCTTCCGGCATATGCTGCACGATCAAAAAGCAGGCCGGAAAATCGCCGGGAATCTGCGCGAGCAGATACTGCAGCGCGTTGGGTCCGCCGGTGGAAATGCCGACGCCGATAACGCGTGAAGGCCAGCGCGAGTCCGTGGAGAAGGGCCGGGGGCCCTTTCCCTTTGACTCCGGCACAGTGATGATCAACTTGGGCGCCCCGGTGGCCGCTGCAACCTTGATCTTCGCGGCAAGCTCCGCCGCAATTTGTTCGAGCTGTCCTGACGGCGCTTCCTGGGGCTTCGTGACGAAATCGAACGCACCGAGCGAAAGAGCTTTGAGCGTGATAGTCGCGCTTCTTTCGCTGTAAGAGCTGACGATGATTACCGGAAGACGGTGCTTGCGCGTGATCTGGCGCAGCATCTCGATGCCGTCCATTCGGGGCATCTCGAGATCGAGAGTAACGACGTGAGGATGAAGCTCTTCAATCTTCTTCAGACCGATAGCGCCGTCGGCAGCAGTTCCTATGACTTCAATCGACGGATCGCGCAGCAGCACCTGCGTGATCAGCTTTCGCATCAGCGCAGAATCATCCACTACGAGAACGCGTATCTTCTCGCTCATGCAGTGGCTCCTACGGGCGGAATTCGCGACAAGTGCGCCAACACAGCAGGGACGTTCAGGATCAGAACAACGGTACCGTCGCCCAAGATCGAGGCGCCGCTGACGAGCGGCGATGCTACCAGGCGATCTTCGAGCGGCTTGACCACCAATTCTTCTTCTCCGGCCAGACTGTCCACGGCGAGGCCGAACTTCCGGCTTCCGCTGGCGATGATCACAACGAAGAGGCGCTTGGCGCGATCCGCGCCAGGAGATACCTGTCCATCGAGACGAACGAGAGTGAGGACCTGCTCGCGAAGCCGAAATACGTGCTGGGTTTCGACGGCGTGAACCTCGTTTTCCGCGATTCGGATGATTTCGACGACGGAAGCGAGCGGGACGGCGTACAGCCGCTCTTTGACGCGGAATAGCAGCGCCTGAATGCTGGCGAGCGTCAGGGGAACGAGCAGACGGAATGTGGTGGACTTGCCGGCGTTCGTTTCAATTCCGACCGTTCCCTTCAGGGCTTCGAGGGATGATTTGACGACATCGAGTCCAACTCCGCGGCCCGAAATTTCAGTCACTTCGTCCGCGGTGCTCAATCCGGGAGCAAAGACCAACTGGAGAATGTCCTGTTCGTTAAGACGTCCCGCCTCTTCAGCGGAGATAATTTTCTGCTGCAACGCTTTCTGAAGAATTTTCCTCGAGTCGAGACCGCGGCCGTCGTCGGAAACTTCGATCACCACCTGATCGCCCTCGTGATAGGCGTTGAGGCGAATCGTCCCGCGTGCAGGCTTGCCCAGCGCGAGCCGTTCCTCTGCGGACTCAATTCCGTGATCGGCGGCGTTGCGGACGATATGCGCGAGCGGCTCTGACAAGGCGTCCAGAATGCCTTTATCAAGATCGGTATTCTGGCCGGCAATTTCCAGGGCGATTTCTTTATTCCGTAGTTTGGCCACGTCGCGCACGACGCGCGGAAAGCGGCGGAAAAGCTGCTCGACGGGCACCATGCGAATCTTCATCACGGATTTTTGCAGCTCGCCCAGCACGCGCGATTGGAACGCGAGCGCGTCAGAGAATTTCCCGCGCACAGGATCCTTCGCGTGGGTGCGCTCGAATTCGGCGATCGCGCGTTGCAGCATCGACTTGCCGATGATGAGCTCTCCCACCAGATTCATGACGGTGTCGATGCGTTCTGCGTCGACACGCAGCGTATTTTCCGAAGCGTGAGCCAGCGAAGCCGACATTCGCGGCTCGCGTGCTTCAGGCAGCGCAGCCGACGAGCCGGCAGACCCGGACTTCACTCCTGCAGCAATAGCTTCCGCTTCGGACTGGATCAGAATCTCCAGCAGATCGCGCCCCGGAGCAGCCTGCGATGCAACCTTCTCGATTTCAACTTCCTTGACGACCGAAGGGATTTGGCAATGCTTGCGGACGTAGGCGGGTGTTCGCTTGGTGCTTAGCGCCGCTTCAATCAGGCTAATACCGTCTGTTGCGGTTACGGACTGCGGCCGGAGCCCAATGCACGTACCGCACGTTTGCAGCGCCTTCTGGACCAACTCAAAGGCCACAGCCGGAAGCGCCGATTCCTGATCGAGATGCAGGGCGATGTTGTAGACCGCGTCCCCACGACGCAGCGCGTCCGCTACCATCAGGCGTTCGTACTCGCCCCACTCGAATTTCGCCTTCGCCGAAGGTTTTGTTTCCGTTTCCGCCGGCACCGGCTCCTTCAGCAGGCGCTGAATGTGCTGACGCAATGCGCCGCCCGCGGGCGGCTTAAGATTGTTTCGCAGCGCGGCGAGCATTTCATGAAAAGTGTCCGCCGCGGCAAGGACCACTTCGGGAATCGAAGCCGGATTTTTCTTGGCCAGCTCGGGGACCAGGACGTCTTCCAGTTCGTGGGCCAGTTCGCTGAGGTCGCGAAAACCGCAAGCCGCCGAATCTCCCTTGAGCGTGTGGACGGCGCGTCGCACAGCGCGCAAAGATTTCTCGTTGCGAGGGTCCGTTTCGAGAGCAAGTCCTGCTTCGTTCATGCCTTGCAGAATTTCCTCGGCGCTCTCGAAGAAGAGATCGCGCAGCTCGGAAGACCGCTCGTCGGAAGAGAAGTTCACGGTGTGGCCTCTCCGATCCGCTGGTATACGGTCGCGTTGTTTTCGTGGATCATGCGGAAGCGCGTGGTGAGTCCAAAAAGACTCTCAGCGTGGCCAACAAACAAAAATCCTTCCGGATTCAGGCAGCGCCAGAATTTTTCGATCAGCCGCTTTTGTTCGGCTTCGTCGAAATAGATCATCACGTTACGGCAGAAGATTATGTCGTTCCGTTGCGGCAGAAATTCAGCCTTCAGATTGTGGAAGTCGAATTGAACCTGCTCTTTGAGCGACTGCTTAACCGAATATTTGTCTCCGACGCGGTCGAAATAGCGCAGGCGACAGGTGTAATCGACCATTTCCATCTGCGCTTCCGTGTAGATGCCCTGTTGCGCGGTGAGCAGCGCGGAGTAGTTGATATCGGAAGCGATGATTTCGACTTTCCAAGGCGGCGGAATCAACGGCTTGGGCGTCGGCATTTCGAAGGGAAGCGGATTTCGGAGGTAGTAATAGGCCAGCGCGTCACAAACGAGAATCGCCAGCGTGTAGGGCTCCTGACCGGTGGAGCAGCCGGCGCTCCAGATGCGAATCGACCAGTCGCGGCGCTCCTGCTTTTTCTTCAGCATCTCCTCGAGCACGACCTTCTGAAACAGGTCGAGTTGCGGACGGATGCGGAAGAAACTTGTTTCATTGACCGTAAGATTTTCGAGCAGCGCCGTGAGTTCTTTCTTGCCTTCGTGACTTGTAAGCAACCGGTAGTAACTGTAGAAGGAATCCAACTGGCATGCTTTCAGCCGACGCTGCAGGCGATCGCGCAGGAAATGCGTGCGGCGCTCGTCGAAATACATGCCGCACTCCTGGTAAACGAGCGTCTGCAGGAGTTTCAGTTCCGGATCGGTCAGATGGATCGGCGTTGCAATTGTGGACATGAGTTTTGACGGTGTTGTCGTTAGTTTAGAATCGCTCGTTAGTTTAGAATCGCTGCGATCCGGCATTCACCGGAACCGGCTCTTCCACTTGCGCGACTTCCGATATGGTGCGCAGTTCGCCCGCTTGCAGCAATCGCGCAAGATTGATCAAAATCACCAGCCGGCCATTCAGTTTCGCTACTCCCGAAACGTAACTCAGCTCGCCTTCCTGAAAAACGTTCTGTGGCGATTCGACTTCCGACGGAGGAACCTTGAGAACTTCGGACGCGGAGTGGACCAACAGACCCAGTGCGCGACTATCGACCTCTACCACGACGATGCGGTTTCTCTTATCCGGATCGAGCGTCTTTTGGCCGAAGCGTTTGCGAAGATCGATAACCGGAATAATCCGGCCACGCAGATTGATCACGCCTTCGACATAATCGGGCACGTTGGGAACCGAGGTAATCTCCGGCACCCGAACAATCTCACGTACCATCGCGATGGGCAGGCCGAACGTTTCGCGGCCGATCCGAAACCCCACAACCTGAAGGTCCTTATCCATGTTTGTGGCGAGTCCCTTTTACGAACGGACAGTCTCTGCGTATTCCGGAGCTTCGGCACTCTCTTCCGCGAATGCGGATCGCCTGGCTGCGACTCTGCGCGAATCGAACTCGCGCTGTTGTTCGAGAACAAAGCGATCCATTGAAGAAAGCAGATTGCGAGAGAGCTTGGACATTTGCTCGGCTGCTGCCGCGAGTTCCGTGGAACTGGAGGTTGATTGCTGCACCAGCTCGCGCATGCGTTCCATCGCACGGACGACTGCCTGAGCGCCGGAAGCCTGTTCCTCGACTGAAGAGTTGATTTCCTGCGTGATTTCCGTCAGGCGATTCGTAGCCTTGGCGATCTGGGCGGAGCCACTCGACTGCTCCATGGTGGCCGCTCCGATCTCCTGGGAGAAGTTGTAAACCTCGGAGACGACGCTTGCGATTTTCTCGAGGGCGGCGTCCAGATCCTTGTTGAGCGCAAGTCCTTCCTGAACCATCGTGGTGCTGTGTTCCATGTTTTCGACGGCTTCGCGCGCCTCTTTCTGAATGCCTTGGATCAGTTCGGAGATCTCCTTCGTGGACTGAGTGGATTTTTCGGCTAACTTGCGCACTTCTTCGGCGACAACCGCGAATCCCAGTCCGTGTTCGCCCGCGCGCGCCGCTTCGATGGCTGCGTTTAACGCGAGAAGATTGGTCTGTTCAGCCAGATCGTCGATCACTTCGATGATTTTGCCGATATCGTCGGCGCGCTTTCCAAGTACGTCGATGATCTGCGCCGATGATTGAATCGCCTGGCTCGTGCGGTTGAGCCCGGCTGTGGCCTTCGACATCGTCGACATTCCGATTTGCGCTTCCTCGCGTGACCGGTGCGAGATGTCGACGAGCCGTTTGGCCGTGTCGGCGACGCGCTGAATCGAGGTCACCATCTGGTCGATCGATGCCGAAGTTTCGGCGACGCTGGAAGCCTGCACCTGCGTGTTCTTCACCACGTTTTGCACGTTGATGCTCATCTCGTGCATGGTGCTGGTCACTTCGTCGATGGCCGAGGCAGCCTGCACGCTGACCTTCGCTGACTCATCCGAAGCGCTCGCCATCTGACCCGCGCCGCTGGCAACCTGCGAAGCGCTGTCGCGAACCTGGCGTACGATCGTTCGCAGTCCATCGGTCATGCGCGCGAACGCCTTGGCCATTGTGTCGTGCTGCGAACGAGGCTGAACCACGACGCTGAGCTGTCCCTCGGCAATTGATGAAGACACGGCGGCCATGCTGCGCAAGTGCTGGATCATCTTGTTGAAATTTTCCGCAAGGATGCCTACCTCGTCTCCGCGATGAATATCGATGGATTGATCGAGATCGCCCGTATCGCCGATCCGATGGGCAACGTCAATCAGATGGTAGATAGGGTCCTTGATGCTTTTCGCCGTAAAGAAAGCGATGAGAATTCCACCGATGATTCCGATTACGGTGCCGAAAATACTGAACAAGGTGTTCAAGAGCGTCGCACTGTCCGCCGACGCGTTGGCTGAATCGAAGGCATTGTTCACCTCCGCCGTAGCGTTATCGAGCGCAGCAGACGACTTGTTGACCCAGGAAGAAGGATCGTGCTCGAGATAGTAGACTTGCAGATCGGAAACAGTCGCGTCGCCGGAATCCACCTGGTGCCGTTTCGCTATCATGGGCTTGGCGAAGTTGTCCGCCCAGTCCCGTTCGTTCTCGGCCACTTGCGATAGGTCCGAGCGAAGCGTCGCATCCGACGTTTTCGATTCGGTGGCCTTGAGCATGTCATCGAGGTCCTGGATTCCTTTGTTGGTCTTTTCCTGGTCGCGCAAATCTCCGCTCAGCAAATAGCTGCCGAGGAAGAAGCGGTTGTCCATCAACTGATCGCGTACTCTCTCGGTTGACTTGCGATCTTCGTAGGTCGAGCGCACCGTATTGCGTGCTGCGTACTCGCGCGAAACGGTGAAACTGGTGATCGCCAACAGGAGGACCATCAGCCCGACAAGGGCGCCAAACCCCACGTAGAGTTTCTTGCTAATCGTCATACCCTTGCCTCCCCTCACAACCTACTGCGCGCATCGCGCCGGTTAACTCTGCCCCCCGAAATTCATCTCGATGATCTCGGTGCTTTCCTTAGGCGAAGGTTCGAAATGCCATTTCTTCAGAGCCTCGATAGCCGCCTGCGCGAGGACTGGATGGCCTCCGATGACCTTCGTATCAGTCACTCGACCGTCCGCCGAAATAGTCACCTGAATTTTGACCTTGCCCTCGAGGTGCAACTGACGCGCGATCTCCGGATATTCAGGCAGCACTTTCGTTTTGATCTTCCGCTTCGTCACCACGCCCGCATCTTGCGCCGAGACCGCAGGTACTGCTGCCGCCACACAGCCTGTCACGAGCATCCCAATAAGAACCCACTTCGCTGATATGAACTTGCCCATGATGGAATGGACCCTCCCCGGGGTATATGAAACCGAAGTCATGAAATGCAACGTCAGTGCCACCGGTCGTACCAATTTGCGCTGGGGCAAACATGCTCTGACAATCGATGCAAGCTATGGCGTATGAAAGGGTTATGGTCAGCGCCTTTTGTCACTGAAAGTACTCGGGTCGCCGCTGACTTCAAAACGCCGTCTCAAACGACGGTATTCGAGCCGCAGACGTCTCAAGCTGCGACTCGGATGATTGCGACTTAGAACAACATGCCTACCAGGTTCCTTGACTCAAATTGAGAATCCGCCGTAACGTCATCAAGAAAGCCACACTTCAGGTCGTCGACCTTCACATGCGAGCGCTGAGGAATGCTCCGGGAATCCCGTCTCACGTCGCAGGCCCCTCCGAGAGCCTGCTCGCGCAGTTTTCCGCCGCTACGCTGGAACTGACTCCGTCGATTTCCACGCCGGAATTCGCGCAGCGACTGACGGATCGGGCTTCGGGAATGCTTGGCGCACCGAGAGCATTTCTGGCGCTTTGCCACATCAACCACCTGGAAATGCGGGGATGGGAAATCGCGGCAACGAGCGGCGCATTGCCCGTTGGCGATATTGGCGCGATTCAACAGGTTGCGGACGCGTTCGCGGAGCGCGCTGTTGCGCTGGGGCCGGGAATCCGTGTCGGCCCCACGAATCAACTTCTTGGAGCGGAATTGGCGCATCTTCTGGGCTGGAAAAACGCCTGTTTTGTGCCGCTGATCGACAGTTCCCGAGCTCTTATGGGAGCGCTGAGCCTGGGTGATCTCCCGCGGGCGGTGTCCGCGACCGAAGAACAACTCCTGGAAGCACTGGCAAGCCATGCGTCCGTGGCTCTCGAAAACGCGCATCTTTTCCACCGCGTGGAACAGTCGAGAAGACAATGGGTTGAGGACTTCGACGCGATCTCCGACTGGATTGTCGTCCATGATGAGGAAGATCGAGTTCTTCGGTTGAATCGCTCTCTTGCGGACAAGCTGGGAATTCCTGTAACGCAGGGGATAGGCCGGCGGGTGGGCGAGCTCGGGATTCCGGGCGCCGTGGCGTCGCGCGATGGATGCCCGTTTTGCCGCGATCGACACAGCGAGCAACGGGAGAACATCCATCAAACCGGCCGCCGAACGTATTTGATTTCAACCTCCCTGATTCGCGAGCCGAACGAAGGCGAGGCGCGGGCGATTCACGTGTTGAAAGACATCACGGACCGGCTCGAGGCGGAACGCCGTTATCGGCGCGAGCGCGATTTCAACCGCAATATCCTGAACAATACGCCGAACATGATTTTGTTGCTGGATACCGCCGGCGTAATCACCTACGCGAACCGGCGCTGTTTCGAAGCGGGATATCGCGAGGAGGATCTGCTGGGCCGGCATGTGATGGATATGGTGGCGCCTTCGCACAGGGCCGTACCGGCGCAGGCGCTGGATTGCGCGTTACAGGGAACGGCGGTGGAAAACGTCGACATTCCGCTGGATCACAAGGACCGCGGCCATCGGCAATTCTCGGCCAGTTTCAGTCCGATACGCGACGACGCGGGCGCAGCCAGCAGTATCGTGGTCGTGATGACGGATGTGACAGACGCAGCCGATCTGCAAGCCAAACTGATGCAGACCGAAAAAATGGCTGCGTTAGGCCAGCTTGTTTCGGGGGTTGCCCATGAAGTGAACAATCCGCTGACGGCAATCGTCGGGTTTACGGACCTGCTGCTCGAGAATCCCAGCGTTCCGGATCCAGCGAAGGAGGAACTGCGGGTGATTCTGGAGCAAGCGCAGCGGACGCGGGTGATCGTTCACGATCTTCTGAGCTTCGCGCGGCAAACGCCGCCGCGCCGCGAGCCGTTGCAGGTGAATGCCGTCCTGCGCCAAACGCTGAAACTTCGCGCGTACGATTTCTCGAATCACGGCGTGGAAGTGACGGAACATTACGAGGAAGATTTGCCCGTCGTGCTTGGCGATCCACACCAGCTCCAGCAAGTGTTTCTGAACATTGTCAACAACGCGTACGACGCAGTTCGCGAGGCGAAAAGACAGGGCAAAATCGAAATCACGACGGGGCGTCGCGACGGCGGGCTCGAAATCAGCTTCTGCGATAACGGCCCTGGAATATCGCGTCCGGATCGCATCTTCGATCCCTTCTTCAGCACGAAGGAAGTGGGAAAAGGCACCGGACTTGGCCTAAGCATCTGTTACGGAATCATTCGCTCCCATCAAGGAGAAATCCTGGCCCGCAACAACGCGGACGGAATCGGGTGCACGTTCACGATTCACCTGCCTGTTGCCGCGAAGGCAGCCGAATTGGCAGCAGCGGAGTGCCAATCGTGACGTCAGCCGCCGCGACGCACGCTCGCATTCTCGTCATTGAAGACGAGCCCTCGGTTGCCGCATTTCTCCGCGCAGCGCTCGAACGGCGGGGATATGAAGTAGTTGCCTCGCGTTCAGCGGCCGAAGCGCTGGGAGTGCTCGCAGCGGGTGATTTTTCCGGCGTCATTTCGGATTTGAGAACTCCGGGAACGGCAAACGGAGCAGATGTCCGAAGCTGGCTGCACTCGCACCGGCCACAACTCGCAGGTCGCATGATTTTCATCACCGGCGATACGGCAAGTCCGGAAACGATGGCGTTGCTGGAACGGGAGCGGATTCCATGCGTCGAGAAGCCTTTCCGCGTGCACGAGCTGATCGCAGCGGTTGAAAGAACGATTGGAAAACCATGAAGGAAAATTCCAGTCTTCGGTTCTTGATTGTGGACGACGAGCAAAGCATCCGCCGGCTCTGCGTGATGGTGGGCCAAGCGCTTGGCCTGGTTTGCTATGAGGCAGAAACAGCCGAAATCGCGCTCGAACTCGCCGAAACTGCTCTTCCCGACCTGGTGGTCACCGACCTGAAGCTGCCGAGCCTTTCCGGTGTGGATTTGCTGCGCAAGCTGAAAGAAACACTGCCCCGCGCCGAAGTTGCCATCATGACGGGCCACGGCTCGATTGAGTCCGCAGTGGAAGCGATGCGGCTGGGCGCGTACGACTACATCGAAAAGCCGTTCCGGGTCGAGCGACTCCGCCAACTGTTGCAGCGAATGGCAGAAAAGGTGCGCCTCGTAACGGAAAACCGCTATCTGCGGGAACGCGTCAGCGCGGAAACACACCTGGACGGCATCACCGGCTCTTCGGCGAACGTTCAAGAAGTGCTGAAAATGATTTCGCGGCTTCGAGAAACGCACACACCTGTGCTGATCACCGGAGAGAGCGGCACGGGAAAAGAACTCGCGGCGCGAGCGATCCACTTCCGCGGCTCTCTTGCCCAGGCACCTTTCGTAGCAGTTGATTGCGGTGCGCTAGTGCCGACGCTGATGGAAAGCGAGTTGTTTGGACACGAGAAGGGGGCATTCACCGGCGCCCTTAAGACGAAAACAGGGCTATTCCAGTCGGCGAACGGGGGCACGATTTTCCTCGACGAGATCGGCGAACTGCCGTTGGAGCTCCAGGCGAAACTGTTGCGCGTGCTTCAGGAGAAAGAGGTGCGGCCGGTCGGCAGTAACAATAAAGTTTCGGTGGACGTGCGCGTGATCGCCGCGACCAATCGCGACCTGGAAGCGGCTTACCGGGCTGGGACTTTTCGCAAAGACCTCTACTTCCGGCTGAATGTCGTCACGGTCCATTTGCCGGCGTTGCGCGAACGCCGTTCCGACATCCCGCAGCTGGCGCACTGTTTTCTCGACCGGCACGCGCCGGGCGAGAACATTCAAGTGACTCCAGGGGCGATGAAAAGCTTCCTCGCTTACGACTGGCCGGGCAATGTACGCGAACTGGAAAATTCGATCGCGCGCGCGATTGCGCTGGGCGATCGCCGAACGATCGACATCGGCGACCTGCCGACTGAGATCCGCGCCGTGCGGACGGCGGATGCCAGCGAAGATGCCGCAGCACTCTCGACGACTGCGCTCGCCGATCTTGAACGCATGACGATCCTCCGCGTCTTCGAACAGGTTGGAGGAGACAAGGCCCTCGCAGGCAAAATGCTCGGCATCAGCCGCGCCACGCTTTATCGCAAGTTGAAACAGTTCAACATCCCTCTTCGCGCTTCGCCGTCGCAACTGGTTGAGACGCCTCGCTGAGACAACCAGCGGGCAACAGGAAGAACCAAAGCTGCCTTTCCATGCGTTCGCTTGAGACGCGTTGTATCAGGCTGAGACATCCTTCCTACGTGGCGCGAACCTCCTTAGCGTAAACCCTTTCGCCAACGCGGGTTACAACGCCAATGGGCGGGCGATTTTTTGGCCGCGGTCGTGCACATCCCTTCTGATAGAGGGTTGTTCCGTTTAGGTGCGGAAGAAATCCGGCACTAAATTCCGGGGGGTTCGTGTCGCAACACATTCAGATCGCGTCCCTGACTCGCGATGAGACATGCGTTCAGAAACTCGCTCGTTTGTTTCCGAGCGCTTCCGCGGTGCGTCTTCCGGTGCGCGTCACAAAAGTCGCTTCAGGTAAGAAGCCGATGCACGAACAAACGGTGATCGAATTCGGCACATCGTCGGAGGTGCTGTTCGCTTCGGCGTTGCCGCTGGAGTTCGAGGACCGGATTCGCGTGGTCAACTCGGATGGTTCCCTGGATGTCCGTGCCACCGTGGTTGCGGTCCGCTACTACGAGGGACAGAAGGCCGTTGCGGCGCGGTTCGCAGGGCAAGTCCAAAACTGGATCATCAAAATATGAAATCCAACACTTCGGGCGAGATCTTCAACCTCGCTGAAAATAAGACTGAAAAAAGCACGAAGAGCGCGCCCAATGTCGCAGCCCAGTGGGCGGAATTGCGGCTGGTGTATCCGCTTTACGCGGCACTGTCGACACAGTTCGGAGTAGCGCCGCTTCCTCATCCCGCGGGCGAATTGCCTCCCGTGCGACCGACGCGCGAAGTCTTCGACCGCGATCTGGCATGGCTCGATTCCGTTGACAATCAAATGCGGGCATACCAAATCCGCCAACTGCCGCCGGAAACGCTGAACGCCAGCGAAGAAAGCATGCGCGCGTTTATCCAGAGGCATTTGAAGAAGCCCGACAAAACGGCAATCGATCGCGACAAGATCGACCTGCTGCTGGTGCAGTATTTTGCTCTGTGTGCTCCCGAGGAATTGTACCGCACCGAAATCAGGCTCGAAGATGTTGCAAAGGTTCTGCAACCGGTCCTGACCGCAGCCGATCCCACACTTCTTGAATGGTGCGAGCCGCTCGAACAGCTTCTGGGAAAAATCGATCACTGCCAGAGCCTTCGCGACGTGCTCGAACTGGGGCTTGTGGAGCAGGGCCGAATGCTGAAGGAATCGGCCGGCCACATGTTCTACGATCCCGCCGCGCTGGTCGCTTTCTGCCGGTTTAATTTCGTGCTTCGCCGCGCGTTCATTCGTTTGCTGCACGCCGACCTGAGCGGTATTCGCCGCTGCGTGGCATCGCTCGAAGCGAAGGGCGTACGCACGGTCGATTGCCGCCGTGCCGGATTTTCCGCTGCTGAAACGACGGCGCAGCTTCAGTTCTTCTGCGAAAACTGGCGCCAGCCGTTTCAAAAGGATTACAACGAAAGCTCCGTCACGCGCGCGTTCGAACAGCTTCTGGCGCTGCACGCCGACCTGGAAGACGCCCTGGCACGAGCACACGGCACAGCACAACCGCCAAGCACAGGTCATCGCCCAACTCCGGCGAGCGGAGGCGATGGGCTCTCGTTCATGGCTTCTTCGGCACAGTCGGCCATTCTGCCGAAAAAACAGCCGCCAGCATCTGAAGCCGAGCGTCCTGTTAAGACACAGCCGACGAAGCCGTCTTCTCCTTCGGCCCCCGCGGCACCAACCAGCGCTGCGGAAGCCGAGAAGTGCCTGGAAGCGATTTGGGAACAGTTGATTGCGGCACCGCCCTCGCGCGGGCGGTCGATGTCGACCGTCGTTTTACAGGATACGAAGGTTCTGCTGTCTTCGTGGGAAGTTGCCGCGTTCGTCAGCGAGGGAAACCAGGAAGCCGAGGACCTGCGGCGCGCGGTAGTGGCGCGGTCACTGCTCGCGGTGGCGACGGATCACCTTAAGCGTTCGGGGGACCAGGCTTCGCTCGCATCCGCGTTGGCGCTGGCGCGTAACGAACTCTCCTATTTTCAAACTCGGGTTGAACAGGCAAAGCGCACAAAGAATACCGAAGCCGCCGTCAATTTGGGGATCAGCGCAAAACGCCTGCTTTCATTCGTGGAAGAAGCCGAAAAGCTTCAGTGACGCTGCCGCATGAGAACCGCTGTGAATGATTCGGTGCTGATCATTTCCGACGATCCGGAATTCGCTCGCGCGATCGCACTAGCCTGGCGAAACGCGCGGCAGCTTCTGGAATTCACTCTTGCCACCAGCGACGTCTGGCATGCCTCGGCCGCGGATGGATACGCGGCAGTCATTGTTGGCCCGGTACGCGACGGGAAGCTCAAACACATCCTTTCATCGCTCGATCGCAGCTCAAGCCTGGCGGTCATTTGCGTGGCGAATGATGACAAGACCTGCGCCACGCTGCAGGCTGCGCATCCTCACCTGCTATTCCTTGCTCATCAGCAGGGCTGGACTGTCACGTTGATCGCGGTTTCCGGCGAGGCGCTCCGCCGGGTCGATGTAGTCAGGCGAGCACAGCGGGCTGAACGGCTGGCACTCGACGCGCAGAATCACGCGACGCTCGGCCGCTACATGCTCGAAATGCGTTCCAGTGTGAACAACGCGCTCACGTCCGTGCTGGGCAACGCCGACCTGCTTCTGCTCGACTCGCGGCAGATGGTTGGGGACTCGCGCGAGCAAGTGCAGACAATCCACGCGATGACTTTGCGCCTGAACGAGATTATGCAGCGCTTCTCTTCTCTCGCAACCGAACTGAAGCTAACTGAGAAAGAGTCTCAAATCGAGACGGAGCGGGAGGACGAAGGGTTGGGTGCGGGCGTTCACGCGGGAGCGAGGAGAACGTAAGTTCTTGGCGGCAGAGGCTTTGTTTTCTGACACCCGTGCGCGAATTGAACGCGCGCGTGGCTGCGCAGTTGCAATTGGTGTTGATGAATATTTGCGTCTGTGGAGGTAGCGGTGACTAAGGTGTTGGTGGTGGACGACTCGCAGGCGGAAGTGAAACTGATGCTTTCCATGTTGCAACAGAACGGGTTCCACTCCGTCGGCATTTGCGACCCGACCAAGGTGGAGGAGGCAATCGAGGAGGAGCATCCGAACGTGATCCTGCTCGACGTCGTCATGCCGCGACGGAATGGTTTCCAGGTCTGCCGGGACCTGAAGAACCAGGATCCATATTCGAAGATCCCGGTGATTCTCGTTACGTCGAAGACCGCGCCGAGCGATCGCTACTGGGGCGAGCAGCAGGGCGCGAGCGGCTACGTCGCGAAGCCGTTTACCCCCGACGAACTGATCAGTGCCGTGAAAAGGTTTGCCTGATGACCGACGCGCAATTCAATCCGGCTCTCCCGGCGGATTTCGACGGCAGCGATTTACTCGACAGCGAAGCGCTCGCCGATGGCCGCCCGGAACGGCAGTACTGCGTTTTCCGCGCGGGACGCGAACGATTCTGCCTGCCGGTGCTCGAGGTCGAAGAAGTGGTCGACTGGCCGCTCGTTACGCGAGTCCCATTGGCTCCTGCGTTTCTTATGGGCGTATTCAATTTGCGCGGAACGATCGTGCCGCTGGTTGACATTGCGTTCACCGAGGGAAGGCGCCCTGGGCTTCTGCCGAAGCACGTGGTGGTGGCCGCACTGCAAGGCGATGCGCATGGACAGGATTTTCGCTTAGGGATTGCCGCGGATGAAGTGATCGGCACGTTCTCTGTTACGGATGACGCGATGATCGATCAGGCGGCAGACGAAGTACCACATTGCCGCGGCATGTTGCGGCATGAAGACCGTCTGGCACTGATTGTCGACTTGCGGAGGCTGGTGGACGTTTTTCCGGCACCGGTGATTTAGAGGCGGATTCGGCATTCAGACGCTCTGACGCCCGGCAGTCTTGGCGCGAGCGAGTGAAACGTTTGAAGTTGGAGGAAGTCATGAAATCTCGTTTGAGTTCGACAATCTGGCTACTGGTCTTCTGGACCGCAGCCTCGCTCTTCGGGTTGGTTGGGCTCGGCTATTACGCCGCGCACAATCCGTCCGGCGCCGGTTCCCTGCCCGGGGGGTCGAGCGCCATCTGGGCCGGCAGTGTGGTGCTGGCTCTTGTTACGACGATTCTGCTCATGATGGTGCTGAGCAATCGCGTGCTGAAGCCTTTGGGCGAACTGGCGAAATTCTCGGAGCGTCTGGTGGCAGGAGACGGCAGGGCGCGCGCCGAAATCGAGAGCACTGACGAATTTGCGTTTGTCGCCGAGAACCTGAACCGCAGCGCGGCCAAGATAGCGCATGCGGTGAACAGCCAGCAGGCACAGGACTCGTTGCAGCGCAGCATCACGGACCTGCTGAACACGATCAGCCAGGTGGCTCGTGGCGACCTCTCAATTCGCGGCAAGGTGACCAATGACGCGCTGGGCAACGTCGTTGATTCCGTGAACTTCATGCTCGACAACTTCACGAAGGTTCTTGAGCGCGTCCGCAAGGCGGCGATCGACGTCAGCACCAGCGCGAATCAGATTCTCGGTGCGGCAGATGAAATGTCCGCGGGCGCCACACAACAGGACCAGGAAATCACCAACACGTCATCGGCCGTCGAGGAGCTCACCGTTTCGATGAAACAGGTGTCGAACAACGCCGAGGCCAGCGCCGAGGCCGCACGCCGCGCGCTTGATGCCGCCGAACAGGGCAACCGCGCCGTCCGCGACACGCTCGAAGGCATGCAGCGCATCCGTGCTTCCGTGCAAGCCAGCGCAAAGAAGATCAAGTCGCTCGGAGACCGGTCCCTGGAAATTTCGGAAATTATCAACGTGATCAACGACATCACGGAGCAAACGAACCTGCTCGCTCTGAACGCGGCCATCGAAGCTGCTCGCGCCGGTGAGGCGGGCCGCGGTTTCGCGGTGGTTGCCGACGAAGTGCGAAAGTTGGCCGAGCACTCACGCAGCGCGACGAAAGACATCGCCGCACTGATCAAGGCAATTCAGGCCGAAACGAACGAGGCCGTGGTCGTGATGGAAGACGGCACGCGCGAAGTAGAGAGCGGCGCAAGCCTTGCCGATCAAGCTGGAAAGGCCCTGGAAGCGATTTCGAGCGTTGTGCGCCAATCCGCCGAACTCGTCCAGGAAATCTCACTCGCCTCGAAGCAGCAAGTGCGCGGCACGGAAGGCGTGGCTAACGCGATGCAGATCATCTCCGGCATCACGCGCCAGACAACGCAAGGCGCGCGGCAGACGGCGGCAACGGTGGGAGACATGGTCAAGCTCGCCGAGCAGCTGAACGAAGCGCTGGGCCAGTTCCGTTCTCAGCCGGGCCGGCCGACGCAATCAACAGAAGAGACGCGGCCCGCCGTTCCGGTCGCCGTTCGGTAAGGAAGAACGTTGCGGCGCAACAGCGCCTGGACCTGAAACGTGCCAGCCATGAAGCAACACCCAGTTGCGGACGGGGCCATTACCGAGACGGAGCTGAACGAAATCCGCGCGCTGATCGAACAGCGCTCGGCAATTCTATTCGACTCGTCTCGCGAACGCTTTTTCTCCGGCCGCTTGCGTGAATTTCTTGCGGAGAAATCGCTTTCCAACGGATCGGACCTTCTGCGTCAGATTCGCGGCTCGAGTATCGAATACGAATCTCTGCTCGAGCGCCTGCTGACTCAAGAAACTTCCTTCTTCCGCTATCCGGGCGTGTACGAGGCGCTCGAAAAGAAGATTCTGCCCGAGGTGCAGGAAAAGAAGTTCTGGCAGAACCCGCGCACGCTGCGCGTCTGGAGCGCCGGCTGCGCCACGGGCGAGGAACCGTATTCCATCGCAATCACTTTGTGCGATTCACTGAAATTCGCGGAAGCCTGGGAGATCGAAGTTCTGGCGACCGATATCAGCCGGTGCGCGCTGCGCGATGCCGAAAAAGGCCAGTACACTCGCCGCGCGCTCGAAAACCTTTCACCGCGTCAGGTGGAAACCTATTTCGCGCCTGCCAAGCACGGTTTCCAGGTCAGACCGCGCATCCGGCGCATGGTTTCGTTCGCGCAAATGAATCTGGTCGATTCAATTTACGTCGGCAAACTGGATTGCATTTTCTGCATGAACGTTCTGATGTATTTCTCTGAAGAGCGGCGCCTTTCGATTCTGCGTCGCTTTTTTGACGCTCTCGAGCCCGGAGGTTACTTCCTGCTCGGCCATGCGGAAACGCTGTCGCACGCTCCGCTGAAATTCGAGTCCTCCGTTTTTGGGGATTGCCGCCTATATCGCAAGTCGCTCGCTGGGGCCGCAAACATTCCTGTTCTCGCGGAGGGACGCGCGTGAGCGGTCCGAACAAAGAATCGGTCGAAATTTTCCTGCAGGAAGCCTCGGAGCATCTCCAGTATCTCCGCGAGTATTCCGGCCTTCTGACGGAGCCGCAGACCAGACGCGAAGATCTTGAAAAGCTCTACATCGCTGCTCACACACTGGCAGGGACTTCGGCCAGCTATGGATTCCCTCAATTTTCCGAAATCGCGGCGAAGGCGCACATCTTCCACTACGCGATGAACGCCGGGTTGAGCCCCGACATGCACGGGCCGCTGACTGAATTCCTCTCAGACGCTATCTCCGTGCTCGAATTCGATCTGCTGCAAATCAGCGCGACCGGCTTCGAAACCAGTGATGACATAGCGGTATTCAAACAGCGCTACGCGTTCGCTTTTCCGGCTGCGGTGTCCGAGCCTTCAGTTGAAGAAGAGGCGGTTTCGGCCGGACAAGAAGGACCCGCTGACGCTCTTCCGTCCGGTGCTTCATTCGCCGCAGCGCTGCCTCCCGACGGCGACGTTCCCGAGGAAGTGTTGGAGTTTTTCATTCCCGAAGCCGAAGAGCACTTCCAGGTAATCACCGAATGTCTGCTCAGCCTCGAAGGTAATCCGAACCCCGAGGAGATTCATCGCCTTTTCCGCTCGATCCACACCATAAAGGGCTCAGCGGCTCAAGTGGGACTGCATCGTATCTCCGCAATCGCACATCGCGCCGAAGATTTGATCGGCTACCTGCGCGAGGGCGTTCTTAAGCCCAACTCTGAAATCGTCGATGTATGTCTTGAATCGATCGATGTCCTAAAGAAATTTATATACCGTAAGTGGACGAACGATACGGAAATGGCCGCGGCGGTCGATTCGCTCCTCGCGCGCATTGCCGAATTGACGCCCGACCCGTCTGAGTCCGAGCCTGTGGCGGAAGCATCCGCTGCCGCGGCAAGCGCCGAATCAGCAGGCCATGTGGCGGCCGAAGACCGAACTCCATCATCCGAATCGACTGCGTCTCGCGCTCCTCAGGCTTTGCAACAGGCTCGCTCAATCCGTATCTCGCTTGACCGTCTCGATCGCATGATGAATGCCGTCGGCGAACTTGTGATTAACCGCACCCGAATGTTGGGGCGGCTCTCCGAACTGTCCAAACTCGTTGAGGTGCTGAACTTTTCCAAGGCGCGACTTGGCGGCAAAGTGTCCGAATTTCAGGAAAAGCACGAATTCAGTCTGCTTCCGAGTTCGCTGCTTCCGAGGAAAGGCCAAAAGAGCGACACTTTCCAGAGATATTTTCCGCCGCCCGCGGACTCTGATTCCGAGCACCTGTTCGGCTTCACCGAGCTTGAAATGGACCGGTACGATGATTTCAACCTTCTCTCGCGCTCGCTGACGGAAATCTCCGCCGATGTGACGGAAGTCCTTGGCCAACTGGAAGCGTTCATGGGCCGCGTGGATACCGACATCGACGAATTCACAAAGCTCGCGCACAACTTGCAGGACGAAATCACCGCAGCCCGCATGGTTCCGATCGGCAATCTGTATACCCGGCTTTCGCGCACGGTTCGCGATGCTTCGAAGTCAACCGGCAAACCTGTCGAGCTCTCTCTGGAAGGCGCCGAAACGGAACTCGATAACAATTTGATTCAGTACATTTCCGATCCTTTGATTCACCTGGTTCGCAACGCTGTTGCACACGGCATCGAATCGCCCGAGGCACGCCGGCAAGCCGGAAAGCTCGAAAAGGGCCACATCACGGTTCGCGCCTATCACCGCGGCAATCATATCTTCATCGAAGTGCGCGACGACGGCCGCGGCATCGATTACGACCGCGTGCGCGATGGCGCCATCGAATCGGGCTTGGCTTCACCCGTGACAGCCGCCGAGCTTAGCGAACGGGAGCTGCGCGAATTTCTTTTCCGCCCCGGCTTCTCCACGGCGTCATCCACCTCCGAGCTTGCCGGGCGTGGCGTCGGTCTCGACGTGGTTCGCGCCAACGTGCACGCGCTGAACGGCGAAGTCGAAGTTCAGTCCGAAAAGGGAGCCGGCGCCTGCTTCACGGTGAAGGTTCCGCTGACGCTGATCATTTCGCAGGCGCTGTTCGTGCGCTGCGGCAAATCGACGTTTGCTTTTCCGCTCGCTGTCGTCGAGGAAATTCGACGGCTTCGCCCGGACCAGATCGAAGACGTCGGCGGCAAACTCCTGACGCGCGTCCGCGACGTGGTCACCGAAGTGGTTCGCCTGGATCTGCAGCTTTCGTTGCCGCCGCTTGAGCCGCAGAACGGCTATTTCCACATGGTGATCGCGAAAGTGGCCGGCAAACAGATCGGCGTCGTTGTCGAAGAAGTTTTGGGCAAAGACGAAATCGTCATCAAGAATCTTGGCCACTATCTGCGGCGTGTGAAGCTTTTTCCGGGAACCACGATCGCACCGGACGGCAGCCTGATTCTGCTGATCGACTTGAACCGTCTTGCTGCTGCCGACACGGCCGATCGCCATGCTTTGCCTTCTTCCTCACCTGCCGCCCGCGTGTTCGCTCCGGGTTCGGAAGCGGTTGCCGCCGGCACGATACCGTCCGAAGCTGTCGACAGCGTCGAGAACGACCATGTGATTGTTGTTGCCGACGACTCGATCAGCGTGCGCAAATTCGTCGCGCGCATGCTCGAGAAGGCCGGCTACCGCGTCAAAGTGGCGTCCGACGGCCTGGAAGCCTCGGAAATCGTCGCTCAGGTCGGCTGCCATCTGGTGATCACCGATCTGGAAATGCCGCGCATGAATGGCTACGAACTGATGGACCGTTTGCGGCAAGACCCGGTGACACGGCGCATTCCCGTTCTTGTTGTCACGTCTCGTGCCGGAGCAAAGCACCGAGACCGCGCCATGAAGGTCGGCGCGTCTGCTTTCCTGACGAAACCCGTACAGGAAGATCAACTGATCTCAACGGTGGAGAGTTTGATCGGCACGAGCGCGCCCGATGGACGCCCAGCGCCACGAATTTTGGCGAGGCAGGACTGACGTGATGACGCCCACCAGCAAGAAATTCCGCGTGCTGATCGTGGACGACTCCGCCTTCATGTGCCGCGTCCTGAAAGACATCATTTCATCCGATCCGCAACTCGAAGTGGTTGGCCAGGCGCGCGACGGATCTGAGGGAGTTTCGCTCGCGGATTCCCTGCAACCTGACGTAATCACGATGGACATCAACATGCCGCGCGTTGACGGGCTGCAAGCCACTGAAATGATTATGACGCGCCATCCGCGCCCCATCGTCATCGTGAGCTCCGAATCACGCGAAGGGGCGGACAGCACGCTGCGCGCTCTTGAGCTCGGCGCGATCGACTTCGTGCCCAAGCCGTCCACGGGCGTCGATCTGGACATGAAAACGGTGGGCGAGGACCTGACTCGCAAGCTAAAGCTCGCCGCGAAAGTACGCGTAGTTCGCACGGCAACGCTGTCGAAAATTCCGGCTGGCCACGCGCCGGTGGCGACGGTGGCGCGCTCAGCTGCATCGCTTCAGAGCGGAGGACGCGCGCCGATGGTCGCCATCGCCGCATCTACTGGAGGCCCCGCGGCAGTGATGCGGCTCGTCTCCGGCCTGTCATCTGAAATGCCCGCGCCAATTTTCCTGGTCCTGCACATGCCGGCCGCGTTTACGAAACAGTTCGCCACCCAGCTCAGCGAAGTCTCGCAACTTCCCGTGAAGGAGGCGGAGCACAACGAAGTGCCTCTGCCCGGGACCATCTACCTTTGCCCCGGATCGCACCACCTTCGCATCTCCTCGACGGGAAACATCGCTCTCGACTCTGGGGCTCGCATCGACGGCTATCGGCCGTGCGCCGATGTCGCGTTCGAGACGCTTGCTTCGTATGCGCGCACGCTTGCCATGGGCGTGGTGCTGACAGGCATGGGCGCCGACGCTGCTCGCGGCGCGAAAGCGATCAAGACCGTCGGAGGTTTTGTCGTCGCGCAGGACGAAGCCAGTTCCGTCATCTTCGGCATGCCGTCCGAAGCCATCAAGGCCGGCGCAGTCGATCAGGTTCTGCCTTTGGACGAGATCGCGGGAGCAATCGAGCGGCGGGTGGCCAAACTATCGCGGCTCGTTCCGGCGGTGGTGCGATGACGCGCCCCGTCCACGAGGCGGCTAAACGGCATGCTCGCCGCCCTGAACAGGTAATTTTTTTTGTTATTTCCAACCAGGCATTCGCCATTGCGGCGGACGCCGTGAAGGAGATTCGCAGCACCGACGGTCTCGCCGGCGCCGCCGTCGAATGCGAAACGCCGGAAGTTCCGAAGGTTCACCACTTCATCGAACGTGCGCACCAGCCGTACTACGTGGTGAACGGTTGCGAGCATTTTCACCTGCCAGTGACGCGGCCATCTCTCGCGTTGCTGCTGCGTCAGTTTCGCGTGGCCCTGCTGGTCGATTCGGTTGAACGGATCGGAGAAATTCCGGCCGTCTATCCCCTGCCGCTTGCGTTTTCCGGTGAAGAGCGCATCTGGTATCGCGGTCTGGCTTACATCGACGACCGCATCACTCCCGTCATTCAGCCGGCGGGCTTTCTCTCGCGCGAGCAGCTTGAACATCTTGACCGCCTCGTTCCTCGCAGCGACCGATCCCAACACATCGAAGGAGTCGTTTCCGCATGACCGGGCCCGGCGATTCCGCCAGCTCGTTCGTGCTGCTCCATCTGGGCAGCCGCCGCTTTGCCTTGCCCGCGAACACGATTGCGGAACTCGCTCCCCCGGTGCATTTGCATTCCTTTCCGCATACTTCGGCGACGGTTTGCGGCGTGATCGTTCGCCGCTCCCGGATCGTGCCCGTCTACGACGCAAGCCCTGTGCTGATCGGCCGGCGCTGTACTGCGCACCGGTTTTATCTGATCGGCCGGCGCGGTTTCGGCGGCGCAAGCGAACTGAGCGCCATACCGGTTGACGGAGAATGCGAGCTGGTGAACGGCGAACTGCAACCTCGCGCGTCCGAAGACCCCCCGTACGTCACAGGACGTGTAGCAGTTGGGGAAGATTTCGCCAGCGTTCTGGATTTCGAAGCGCTCGTCTCTCACGAACAACAGTCGACGGAGAATCGCAACCCGGCGGTGCCCTCGTGACAGAGGCTACCGGCGCTCCGCGCATCTTGCTAATCGACAGTAACGTCTATTTTTCGAAGCGCCTGGGCGACGCGCTCAAGCAGCTCGGCTTCGACGTGATTCCAGCGAGCCAGGCAGCGTACGGGCTGACCATGATCGAATGGAACACCCCCGTAGCGATCGTCTGCGCGATCAATCTGCGCGAAATGGGAGCGCTGGAAATGGCGGCCATACTTCGCTCCGATCCGAAAACGGCAAGTATCCCGTTGATTGCGATCGGCAGCGGAGGCGATCAGGCCCTGCTCGAAACCTATCGCGCGGGCTGCGACGATCTCGTCGATCGCCGCCGGCCCCCGGCAGAAACCGCCGAACACATTCGAGGCTTCCTGCTGAGCAAACAAAATGGTTTTCAGTCAACGCAAATGCTGCCTGTGGCCGATACGGCGCTCACCGGCGACCTCTCGCGCCTTGATTTGCCCGGCGTGATTCAGATGCTCTCGCAATCGCACCAGAGCGGAGCGTTGCATGTGAATTCGGGCGATCTGGACGGAATTGTGTTCTTCGAGGGCGGCGACATGGTTCATGCGGAATGTGGCGCGCTGTTTGGCGATGAAGCAGTTACGCAGATCGTCCGCTCGTGCCACGAAATGGGGAAGGGGACATACAAGTTCGTGTACGGCGCTCTGGCGGCGCAGCGGACAGTTTTGCGCTCCGCAACCGATTTGCTCCTCGACGCCATGCGGGAATTCGACGAAGGCGAACGCGATAAGATCGAAAAGGAACGATCATGACCGACGAACCGACCACGGCCGAAAGCAAGACACCGACCGTCTACTTCATCGACGACAGCGCCACGATGCGCGAGGTGATCAAGATCGCCTTTCGCAAGGAGAACGTTCACGTCGTCACATGCCCGGATGCCGCCTCAGCCATTGCGCAATTCCACGAAACCGCCCCGGATGCCGTTATCACAGACGTGATCATGCCCGATCGGGATGGCTACGAAGTGTGCGAATTCGTGAAGCGCCAGGAACAGTTCGCGAAGACGCCCGTCATCCTGATGTCTGGCATCGTCAACCGTGAAGTCGCCGAGCGGGCGATGGCGGTCAAAGCCGATGAACTGATCCGGAAGCCATTTCAGCCGCAAGAGTTGATCGCGCGAGTCAAGAAGCTACTGAACCCGCAATCGCCATCCATCATTCGCGGCGGCGAAGATGACGTCGCGCCCGTCGGGATGGAAAGCGCCAATCCGCTTCGCGGACTCTTCGCCGTGAGCCCGGCTTCTTCGCACAGTGCGACGGCTCCCTTGCATCGTCCGGGCGCCCCGGCGCCTGTCGCGCGCGTGCAGACCGTACCTGCCCCGCCTCGCACCGCACCAACTCCACAAACGCCGGCGTCAAACAACGAACTCCAGAAGCTCCGGAACGAAATCTGGCGCCTCGAACTGCTGGTCAAGAAACTCCAGGCCGAACTCGAAGCTCAGCGCCAATACTGCACCGCTCTGGAAAGCCATCTGTCCACATTGCAGGAAACGGAATAGGGCTGAAAAACCGGCTTCCTGAGTGGCTTCCACGACTCTCGGGCCTCTGCCTTCGTCGTTCATCCTTCTGAGATCTCTTTACTCTTTCGGCTGAAACGTTCGATGCTTCTCTTGACTGAACCTGAGTTAGTTCATAACCTGTAACTACCCTCTCCGAATCAGGCGGTAGCACTCTAGGCGCAGGTGTGAGGTGTATATTGGCGCGCCGGAGCGAGCCGCGCATCACGATTTCGTTTCCCGTTATCGTTCGAGGTTTCGACGCACAACGCCGTCCGTTTTCGGTAAATGCCGAAACTTGCGACATCAGCGCCGGCGGCGCGTGCCTTCAAGGACTTAGCAGCCTCGTCGAAGCCGGCAGCAGAATCGAACTCCAGTTCAGGGATCGAAGCGTGTGGTACCGCGTCCAATGGGTCCGAAAAAACGGTCCCGACATGAGCGGCCGTGCCGGTGTCCGCTGCCTTGAACGGAAGTACATCTGGAATATTCCGCAGAAACCCTGGGAGCCCGACGTGTACAACCAGAACGAACCGATCGCTCAGCGAATATACGACTCATCCATTCCCGGAGGCGGAAGGGAACGACGCCAATATCCTCGCCGCGCGTGTCGCATCGAGGCGCAAATCTCAGCGTCGGACTCTGCGTCACTGGCGCGCGGCACCATCACGGATATCTCTCTGAACGGCTGTTACGTCGAACTGCTCTCGCCTCTGCCGGTCGATTCGGCCATCGTGCTGGCGTTTAACCTCGACAACGCCACACTGCACATCAACGGAAGGGTTCGGACGTCGCAGATGTCTTTCGGAATGGGCGTATCCTTCACCGGAATGAGCCCTGAAGACCTGCAGCGGCTGCGCAAGTTCGCTCCGGCGCCAGTGGCCGCCCCATCGGGATCGAATGGCACTTCACACACGTCCGTCGATTCCCGGAGCGCGGAAACGGCCACTCATCTCGCTAATGCGCCGAACGCGTCCACTTCGCTTGCGCGACAATCTGACGTCTCGACTGCTCGAACGCTCGAAGTTGTAATCCGCGTATTGATTCGCAAAGGGGTTCTGTCACGCGAGGACCTTGTCCAAGAGTTTGAAAAGGTGCAAACCGCGAACCGGTAGTCTCCGCTCAAGCGCGTCCATTACGGGAGCGCTATCTTTCGCATCCACGATCCAGCGCGGGTGATCTGGGGTGATCTAGCCTGTTTACATTAGTGCTATGCGTGAGATCATCGGAGCATCGCCTCAATGTAGCCCACAAAGACGCACGCTGGAGCGGAAATTCCAATGGGCAAATCCGTTTAAGCAATGGGATTCAGAGATGCTTCGCATGCGATGAACGGCAGAGCTGCGAAACGCGCCGAGTGGGACCCTAGGGCTAAAACCGTGATGATAGAGACAGCTTTCACAGCGCAGAAAACCGCGCTGCTCCCCCGACTAAAGTCGGGGCTTCCACCGAACAGCAACCATCAAGCTAAAGCTTTTTGCTTCGGTCCTCAGTTATTGGGCTGGTGTGTCGCGACTGCCGTCGAGTGCAGGAATTCGCGCGCGACGTCCGCAATGTCGCGCCGCTGACCCACCACCTCATAATTCATGCGCCGCATATCGGCATCTGAAATTTTTCCGCCGAGCGTTTCAAGCGCTTTCCTAACTTCCGGATGCCGAGAGAGAGTCCCCTCGCGCACAATCGGGACGGCTTCGTACGGCGGAAAATAGTGCTTGTCGTCCTGAAGAACGACGAGATCGCGTGCGGAGAGCAGTCCGTCGGTGGAATTGCCGGCAACCAAATCCACCTGATGGTCGAGCAGCGCCCGGTAGAGCAAACCAAGGTCGAGAATCCGCGGCGGCTGCGCAAAATGCAGCCCGTACACTCGGGCGAGCCCCTGATAACCGTCGGGCCGTTCCATGAATTCGTATCCGAATCCCGCGCGCCATTGCCGGGTGTATCGCGCGGCCTGACTAATCGTTTTCAGGCCCAGGCGACGCGCGTCAGCGCCACGAACAACGATGGCGAATGTGTTGTTGAAGCCCAGCGACGGCAGCACGGCAAAATGAAAACGCTTCGCATAGTCCGTCTGGACACGCGCGAACACCGCTGCAGGCTCGCGTTCGACCGGATCGTGCAGGATGGCGGTTAGCGCGGTTCCCGTGTATTCGACGTACGTGTCGATGCGGCCTGAAAGCATTGCTTGCTGGCAGATGAAAGTGCCGGCCAGATAGAACTTGCGGATCACGCGCAAATCGCTGTTCGATTCAATCTGCTGCGCGACGATTTCGCCCAGTAACGCCTGCTCAGGAAAATTCTTCGAGCCCACTACAATCGTCGTCGCGCGATTGATTTCACACCCTGCGGCAAAGATCAGTAAGCCTGCGAACAAAAGTAGAGCGAGACGCCGCATCACGATCCAATCGCTCCGGCAATGCCTGGGGATGCAGCCGATGTGCGCCGGTGGGGGCGCGCGTGTGACGTTCCCGGCCGCAAACGCCGTTCGAGCAGACCAAGCAGAAAGTCGGCGAGTAAAGCCAGGACAGCTGCCGGAATCGCGCCAGCCAGGATCAGGCGATTGTCGACCATCGCCAACCCGCGAAAGATAAATTCGCCGAGTCCGCCTGTTCCCACCGCGGCGGCGATCGTCGCGATTCCAATCGTCAGCACGGTGGCAACGCGAATTCCCGCAATGATCGTCGAAATTGACAGCGGCATGTCGACGCGCAACAGAATCTGCCGATCCGTCATGCCCATTCCACGCGCGGCTTCGCGAATGGCCGGATCGATGCTGGAAATTCCAGCGGTAGTATTTCGAATGATGGGCAGCAGCGCGTATAGCGTGAGCGCGACAATCGCGAGTCGGTCGGCTCGGTTCCCCAGCCACGGAACAGGTAACAGAAATCCAAAGAGCGCAAGGCTGGGAATCGTTTCCGCCACGTTCGCGCTGCCAAGGATGGGCTTTGACAGCCAAGGCCGGCGCGTTACCAGCACTCCAAGCGGGACGCCGATCGCAATCGCAAACAGCATCGTCAGGCCAACGAGCCAGATGTGCTCGCCAGTGGCTTGCAGAATCTCAAGGCGGTTGCGCAAAAAGAAGTGGATCAGGCTCATGGCGGTCCGCGCCTCCATTCTTACCGAACAGGTGTGCCGCAGCCTCTAACGGAATTGTAATCCGAGCAGGCGACTTCTTGGGATGAAGCTGGGCCGAGAAATTCGATGGGCGCGGGATTTGGCCCGAGTGGCGAAAGCCTGCCGCGCCCTTGTGAAAGGGATGCCTTAGTTTTTCGACGGCTCGTTGCCCAGATCGCCGAAGGGCCAGAGATGGAATGCCTTCAGCATGCCATCATCGTGCTTTTCGATCAGCATGTGCGCGGTCTGCTCGGGCGACCACGGGCTGGCGAGACGCTCCGGGCGATCGGCGATCCAGAATGCCGTGAGTGCCATGACGGTTGCGTCGCGGTCGAGAATGGCGGGGTCGATTTTATCGAACGTGTCGACAGGCGAATGATGCGTGTAGCGGTATTCGGGTGAGTCCTGTTTCAGGTTGATGCCGGGCAATCCGGCGATGATGAATGGACCGGTGTCTGTACCGAATTCCGTGTCGTCGTCGACCACCATATTGCCAAAGGCTTGCAGCGAGCCTGCGAACTTTTCGACGGCAGGTATCAGATCGTTACGCCCGCCAAGATCGAATCCTGTTACCGGCCCCTGACCGTTGTCGAGGATGACGGCGGCGACATGATTCGCCATTTCGTCTTTGTGCATCCGCGCGTAGGCGACGGAGCCGTCGAGTCCCTCCTCCTCGCCGGTGAACAATACAAAGCGAATCGTGCGGCGCGGCTTGAAACCGGACTTCATGATTGCTTCAGCGGCGCCCAATGTCGTCACCGTTCCCGCGCCGTTGTCCGTTGACCCGGAGGCCAGGTCCCAGGAATCGAGATGCCCTCCGACAACAATGATCTGCTCCGGATTTTGAGTGCCACGAATCTCGCCGACAACATTCGCGCTTGGCACCGTTCCATCCGTGAATCGATTCTGCACGTTTATATGCAAACGCGGCGTCTTGCCTCGATCCAGATAACGTTCCAGCTGCTCCTGGTCCTCTGCAGCCATGCTGACCACGGGAATATCGAACGATGCGTCGAAGCCCAGAATGCCGGTGTGCGTGATGTGCATCCCCGCGGCTTTTGCTCCGCCCTGGCCGCCGATCACAGCCACCGCGCCGGCCTGGTGCGCCGCTTTCAGAAAATCGTCGAACTTGATGAACGCGGCCATGCGATCGGCCGGCGGCGGTCCTTTATGGACCACAATCAGCACTTTGCCGCGCCAATTCTCCGCGTTGTTTTGCATTTCATCGGCCAGCTGAAATCCATTGACGGCAACAACGTCCGCATCGACGCCGCCTTCGGGCGTTGAGCCGACCCAGCCCATGGCATCGACCATCAGCGAGCGGTGAATCGGCGAAATCAGTTCCGCACTGGCGGAAATGCGGGTCCAGCCGCGAAACAGGGGCCATTCTTCCGTATGCACGTTTTCAAGGCTCATGGCCTTCATCTTCTCCACGCCCCAGGCTTCCGCTTTCGTCGCTTCAGGCGAGCCGGTAACGCGCGCGCCGATATCGTCGCTCAGTTCTTCGAGCCATTCGTAATCGTCGTTCTCCATCGTGCCTGCGCCGGAGATCGCGGCAAGGGCTTTCATCGTGCCGTCCTGCGCCGGAGATTGGGGCTCGTCCGTTCGAGGCGCCGAAATCGCCGGGGAAACGGCGAACAGCAGAATTGCCGCCACGCACATCAGGGAAAGCGTTTGCCGCTTCATTGCGTAAGCTCCTTGCGATCGCGATTGGATCGCGAACAACGTCGCCTGTAGATACCAGATCGGAATTGGAAACGAAGAGGATAGGCCCACGGAGAAAATTCTCCAAAGCATTTCTCTGGGCTCGCAGCAGGCGGCAACGGTCAGAACCCGCCTATTCAAACTTTGTGCTCACAGGGAGGCGACAGCAGCCAGGGCACGGCGGCATAGAACCGAACACACGTATTTTAGTGCGATACGTGTTCGGATTCCGAATTGAAGTACTCGTCCTGCTATTGCGGTGCGCTGAGCACGAATGTCAGTTGTGCGCCAGAAGGCAGTTTGATATGCGCACCCATCGCCGCCACCTGGCTGGCTGCCGCGGCATGATGATGCCCGAACATTCCGATCACTGAGCCGACTTGCGCTGCGGCTGCACTGGCGGCGCCGTTGCTCGGAATGACGGAGACCGAACTGCTGCTGGTGGGTATCACCTGACCATTCACCGTGATGGATGAAAGCTGCGCCGTCGAATTTGCACCGTTGCTCGCGACGATCACGGTGGCAATTGCTCCCTGCGGAATCGTTACGCTGCCCGCCGTCACGGCTCTCGTTACAGCCGCGCGGTAGGTCTTGCCCGCCGCATTGTTCGAGTCCAGCGCATCAATCATGCGAACCTGGACGGATGTGCCGGGCGCTAAGACAGGGGCAGCGCCGGCAGCGTTCGCCGCAGTTGGTGCTCCGGCAGCGCCCGCTGCAACAGGCGCCGATGCGGCACCCGCGGGCTCCGCCGATGCGACCGCTGCGCCACCACCTCCGCCTACCATGCGTTGTGCTTCAGCGGCATCGACTGCACCCGTGCCCGGAATGGTGGCCGTTCGCTGATCGCGTTTTGCACCGGGCAAGTAATAGCGTACGCGGTAGAAGTTCGCGTCCGCCGGACCGCGTGTCGCAAGATCATATTTCCCGCCAAGAATCTGCAGGGTGTGATTATCGTCGAGCCATTGCGCCCAGTAGCCCGGCAGCCATTCGAACGTGAAAAAGAGCTTCTGATCCATGTATGCCCGGCCCGGCCCGCCATACAGGTGGCTGGTGACGAAATGGAAGAGATGCTGGCTATCGGGGCTGAACCGCACGTCGCTGATTTCGGGGTATTCGCCTTTCTGCACTCCGTCCACGACGAGAAAAAAGCCGCCTTCTTTGCCGGTGCCATTCGGTATGGGCGTTGTGCTGGTGCCTACGTAGGCAAAATGTTTGCTGTCGGGGCTGAAGACCATTCGCGTAATCGTGCGATATGCGGGGCCAGTCTTTCCGTCGAGAGTAAGTTTGGCGGTCGCGGTGGAAGTCCCATAACCGGAAATCTTTACCGTGGCTATGCGCCGGCCATCGGGGCTGATTGTCCCGTCATCGCCCAGAATTTGGTCATCTTTCACCAGGTTGGGGATGCCGTAGCGGCCAACGTAGTAAAAGACGTGTCCATCGGGGGTGAACTGCAGCTGTTTCTCGTGCGCGATGGAACCGAGGTATGGAACCGGCAGGACAGCCTGTGAGGGTAGCAAGACGGCCGAGTACTCCGGCGGCAAGGTCAATTTTTTGCCGTCGAGCACAACGAACGATTTGCCGCTAGCCGTGGCAATGTAGGCCATGTGCCTTCCGTCTGCGCTGAAGCGTAGCGAGCCCAGATCGGCATCGTCGTAACCGTCGGATTCTTGTTCTCCGTCCACCACAAACGTCTTGCCATTTGAGGCCGTCACGCAGTACACCACGCGATCGCCCGAGCCAAAACGCAGGTCTTTGAAAGTCGCATATTCGAGACCGGGTTTGCCATTCACCACAACTTTCACGTGATATGTGGTTGGGTTCAACAAAAGATAGGGGATGCTCTTTCCGTCGGGGCTCATCCAAACGCGGGTTGCATTCGGAATGGCCTTGCCGTCAATCACCACGACATTGGTTCCAGACGATAGGTTGCCCAGGTGAGCGGGATAGGCAACATGCGATCCGTCGGGACTGATCAGCACTCCCAGGCCGGAGGTGCTTAGGCCGACCATGGCGTAAGGTGCGCCCTCTTTGCCGTCGACCACGAGGGTTATCTTCGTCGGACCGATGTTCCCCGGAGGCCTCCTCTGTGCCACGTACACTAAGTGACGGCCGTCGTCGCTGAACTGCGGCGAGTAAAGTTCCGCGTACTTGAAGCCGGGAACTCCATCCACTACAACCCATGCATAGCCGCCCATTCGCACGACGTAAAGCAAGTGATCGCCCTGCTTGCTGAATTGCAAGCTGACCGGCACATTCAAGCCTTGCGATGAAATCTCTTTGCCGTCTTCGACCACTACCGTCTCTTGCTTTTGTGGCGTTCCCTTGGTTGCAACGAAGGCAAAATGTTTGCTGTCCGGGCTGAACACAATCGGCCGGTCTGGCGTTAGCACCACCGGTATTGGCTGTGCACCCCCGCCCGGAAGCGGCACGTAGGGCGGCGCATTCACATAAGGGCCATATTCCTTGCCGTCCACAACTATGAACCAGTCGCTGCCTTTGCGAGCCGCATAGGCCGAGCGCCGTCCGTCTGCGCTCAACACCGGTGGCACAGTTAGAATCTGGTCATATTTTTCTCCGGCAGTGCCGTTCAGGTATGCAACCATCCGGCTTCCACTCGGACCAGCAATGGCGATCATGCGTTCGTCGGACGTGAGGCGAATCGAGGCGAACCCACCCGTTTGTGGCGCGGGACCTAGATTGAGGACTTCCACGGGCGGTTTTGCAGCAGCTGGCGATTGTGCGTGCGCCGGCACAGGACCGAGAAGCAGCGCGATGAATGTGAGAAATGCTACGGCCAGAGACAGCGGTGCAACAATTCCGGAAGAGCGACTCATCTTGAACTCCTCACTGCAGAATTAGGGCCGGTCGCTGCCGATCGTAATTTATAAGTTAGTGTGTACTCTTCCCCGGTGGGACGTCCATTCGGTCTCCGAGCGGGCACTCTTATACACCGAAGTCCGTTCCAAACGAAGGAACTTCTGTTCTTCGTTCAGCGCTCGGGTCGGCGGCTCGGTCTCGAACCAGCGCTCAATCGAGATCAGGGCCGCACCTCGGTCCCGGATTCGTTGCAGGGAAGGTTGGGTCGCCTGCGGATGATTGAAATCGCAAACGCGGCTGAAGTCTGGCCGGCACCGGTGTCAGACAAAGACCCGAGCGCATGCCGCGGCAGACCTTTTTCGCTTCCGTCGAGTATAATAGGTATTGAGTAGCCCTATCTTTACCGGCCATAGTCGATGTACGGGTCCTGCGATGGCGAGCCACGAGGAGTTTCTCGCTATAAACATTTGTAGGGCTGGCGTCGTTTCGCCTCAGTCGCAGACTTCAAACTTTCATCGACGAACATTCATAGATCGCGCATAGATCGCGGAATCGGAATTCTCCGAAGCGTTCTGATTGGAACAAGAAAGGCGACGACTCTGGCCGCCGTTTCCCGAAGGGATTGGTTACGGAACGACTCGTCGATACGTCAAATACTGTACCGGGGATGCTTTGCGGCAACGTCTTCGGCCCGAAAAAGGAGAAACAGCCATGAATAGCAGTGAGTTGCATATCCGCCGCTGGGTCGGCGTGTTGGTGATACTTGCGGCGGTAGCCGGCGGCGTGTTCCTTGCGATTGGAATGCGGAACTGGTCAAGCGGATCGGTTTACGGCGCGACGAAGCTTCCTGTGACGGTAGCGCCGTCGCAACCCCCGGTACCGCTGAGCGATTTTGCGAACGGATTTGCGTCGGTGCTGAAGACGGCGCTTCCGGCGGTGGTGAATATCCATTCCTCCAAAGTAGTCAGGCAGAGAAATCAAGGCATGCCGTTCCTTAATAATCCTTTCTTCCAGCAATTCTTCGGGGATCAGTTCGGCCAGCAAGCCCAACCACAAACAGAGCGGGAAGAAAGCCTGGGCTCCGGCGTTATCTTGACCGCCGACGGCACGATCATTACAAACAATCATGTGATTGATGGCGCGACGGACATCAAAGTCAGCTTGTCGGACAAGAAGGAGTACACGGCAAAGCTGGTTGGTACGGACAAGGCGTCTGACGTCGCAGTGCTGAAGATCAACGCGACTGGCTTGCCCACCTTGCCGCTCGGTGATTCTTCAACATTGAAAGTGGGTGACCTCGTATTCGCGATCGGCGATCCATTCGGAGTGGGCGAAACAGCGACCATGGGCATCGTCAGCGCCAAAGGCCGCGGCCCCAACGCGAGGATTGGCCAGATCGAGGCTTATCAGAATTTCATTCAGACGGACGCCTCGATAAATCCGGGTAATTCGGGCGGCGCGCTGGTGGATCTGCACGGAAATCTGATCGGGATCAACACTGCCATCCTGAGCGGCGGCAGCGGCGGCAACGTGGGAATCGGGTTCGCGATTCCCATCGACATGGCGCACCACGTGATGGACGAGCTCGTCGAGCACGGCAAAGTGATCCGAGGTTATCTGGGCCTCGTGCCGGAGGACGTATCGCCGGCTTTGGCGCAGCAATTCGGCCTCAGCCAGGCGACTGGCGCCCTCGTTTCTCAGGTGGCGCCCGACACGCCCGCCAGCCGCGCAGGATTGAAGCGCGGGGATGTGATCCTGAAGGTGGACGGGAAACCAGTAAACTCGGCGAACGACCTTCGGCTCATGATTTCAAGCATGGCGCCGGGTAGCACAGCGAATCTCACGGTCTGGCGGGACGGCAAAACGCAAGACATGAAGGTCACGCTGGCAACATTACCGGAGCAGAACGCCCAAAATAACCAGCCCGAAAACAGCGAGACCGGGACGATGTCGGGTGTGCAGGTGCAGACGATCACTCCCGACATGACTCAGGATCTCGGAGTCCCCAATGACACGCACGGAGTGGTGGTCACTTCTGTTGATCCCGCCAGCCAGGCAGCAGCTGCGGGCCTGGATCGCGGCGTAATCATCGTGGAGGTAAATCACCGGCCAGTAGCGAACAATCGGGATTACCACGAAGCGGTGGCGCAAGCTGGAGGACGAGCGGTGCTGCTGCTGGTGATGTTCCCCAACTCGAGTGGAGCTACGAACTACATTGTCGTTGAACCGGCATCTCACTGAACGGTTAGCGGCAGAATTGAGGGCTGCGGGGTGCGATTTCCACAGCACCCCCTGCAGCCTCTCCATACTCGTTCGAAGCTGATCTTCTCCGTAATTCGATGTATTCCTGTCTGACTCACGACGCCGGAAAATCTTTCACAGCAAAGACTTCGGCAATACTGCGGATGCGTTGGGGTTCGGGATACGCTTTCAGGGAAACCCTGCAGCGCGATAGGGCATCCACGAAGTAGGTGGAGAGAAGATCGACACGAGTGCGACTTTTCTGTCCGGACGGTGTTTTTTGCGGTGCGGGTGCACCCGCAGCACGCTATCGCTTTCAGCACGACCGAGAGTAGAATGGTACTTGAGTCCTATTCACCCAGCCCCTGTTCACTAGTACTAAGGTATGAGCGGTAGTTCTCCCCTTTCATAGGGGCAAACTTTAAGGGTAGGGGCAAGAACAAATGAACGGGGCAAATCGGCCTGTTTTCAATGACGCTATTTTGCCGGAACGAAAGACTCGCTGGGACTTGTTCGGCTTCAGTTTCATTGTCGAGTGCGTTGTCGTGGCTATTCTGGTCGTCATCCCAATCCTGATGCCGCAGCGGATGGACCAGGTAAGGCGCTACGTCATCACTCCGATGATTGAGGCGCCGCACATCAGCGTATTCAAACCAAAGCCCAAGCTGATTCCGGTGGTGAAGCGGGAAATCGCGAGGGAAATTCCCAAGCCTCCCCCGGATCCGGTCGTGGTTCCGAAGCCTAAGTTTATGGACCCCGTGATCGCCGCGCCGATACAGCGGCGTTCGACGGCGCGAAAGAATTCGCCCCTGCCGACCATTGAAGTAGCCAAGCTAATGAACGACCCTAACCCGGTCGTCTCAACCGGCAGCTCGGCCATCCCGACTATCCGGCGGCCGCGTGAACAGGTGCAGACCGGCGGATTCGGCGATCCCAACGGGTTGCCCAGCACTTCCAAGGTAAGGCAGGCACCGAACATAAATATGGCGGGCAGTTTCGACTTGCCGGCCGGACCGGGCTACGGCAACGGAACCGGCGGCGCCAAGGGTGCCCGCGGAATCGTAGCCAGCACCGGCTTCGGGAATGGCGTGGCGACGGGTGGAACCGGCCGCGACAATCGCGGTGGCGTTCAACAGGGTGGCTTCTCCGATGCGGCGGCCGCTCCGACTGCTCCAGCAGCGCGGCGGACGCAGGTCGTTTCAAACGACAAGCCCGTCGAAGTGACCTACAAGCCGCGTCCGGAATACACGGCTGAGGCGAAGGCAAACAAGGTACAGGGTGACGTTCTGTTGCAGGTAGTTTTCACGGCTTCCGGCAGTGTGCAAGTTCAAAAGGTGATCAGGGGCTTGGGCTACGGTTTGGATGCGTCGGCAGCGCAGGCCGCGCGCGAAATCCGCTTTCATCCAGCGGAACGCAACGGCCAGGCGGTCGATTTTCCGGCGGTGGTCCACATTGAGTTCGCGTTAGCTTACTGATTTTTTCTTGGGTCAAAGCGCGACGTTGTGCGCGGTTTCCCCGGGGGACAAGGCCTGCGACGCTTAACGCGCGGCGTTTTGCGTCTTCGATCCATTATCCCGCTCGACCGGCAGTTCGTTTCGACTGGCACCCTGCCTTCCCGGCAGGCAGTCGCGAAGCGGGGCGACCGAAAGGGAGAAAGCGGCATGGGCATGTGGAAGAATTTGTGTTTTCCGATTTTGATCGCCGGTGTACTGGCGGCAACACCCGGCGCGCGAGCGCAATCGAACGAAGCTCCCAGCACGGGACCCGTCACGACAGTCAATCAGGCGGTCGATCGCATCATTGCCCGCGAGCACGAAGAAATCGCGATCATTCGGCACTACAAGCCGCTCATCGAAACCTACGTCCAGGATATGAAGCCGGACCCGCAGCTCGGCACGGTGCCCGTGAAGGATCATTATTTCCTCGGCCAGGCCGATCTGGCGCAGGGCGTCGTCGACAACTCGATACTTTCGAACCGTAAGAGCGGCTGGAGCGCTTACAACCCGCTGTATCACATCACCGATCTTTTCAAGGGCGGTTTCGTCCCCGACGGTTTCCTGCAGATGGTGTATCTCGATCCGGTGGAATTCAACCGCCAGCACTATCACTTCGATTACGTCCGCCAGGAATTTCTCGGCGACGTAAAGACTCTGGTGTTCGACGTGACACCGCTTCCGAAATCGGGGCGTGGCCGCTTCGACGGGCGAATCTGGGTGGAAACTCACGACTACACGATCGTGCGTTTCAACGGCGTGTACACGCCGGTGGGCGGGATCAACGGCTACAACCTGCACTTCGATAGTTGGCGTGTGAACATGCAGCCTGGGCTTTGGCTTCCGGCGTACATTTTCAGCCAGGAATCGAATATGAAGGATGTGTTTGGCGCGCATATCCACTTCCGCGCTCAAACGCGTCTGTGGGGCTACGACCTGGCAAACGGCTCTCGTGAAACGCTCTTCACGCAAATGACGATTGAGTCGCCCACCGTGCAGGACCAGGCAGCGGCGCAACAGCAGGACCGCAGCCCTGTTGAAGCGGAACGCGCCTGGCAGCACGAAGCCGAAGAGAACGTCCTTGATCGCTTGCAGAAAGTCGGATTGCTTGCGCCCCCAGGACAAGTGGATAAGGTGCTGGATACGGTCGAGAACAACCTGGAAGTCTCCAATAATCTCGATATCGAGCCCCAGGTGCACTGCCGCGTCCTATTGACCGGCACTCTGGAATCCTTCGCGATAGGCCACACCATCGTGCTCAGCCGCGGGCTGATCGACGTCCTGCCCGACGAAGCCAGTTTGGCCACAGTCATCGCCGAGGACCTCGCTGACCTTTTGATCACTGAACCCTCCACCGACATGTACGGCTTCAACGACGTGACCAACGTTTCCGCGCTCGACGTCCTGAATCGATTTTCATTCCGCGAGAATCCGGAACAGGTGCAGCAATCGAACCAAAAAGCGATTCAACTGCTCCAGAAATCCCCGTACAAGGACAAATTGGGGAATGCGGGACTGTTCATGAAGCAACTTGCCGCTGAACAGACTGCGCTCTCCGCGCTCATCAATCCGCGCCTGGGGAATGGTGTTTACCTCGCGCAAACGCTCGTTGAATCCGCTCCGCAGTTGCAGCCGGAAAAGATCGATCAGATCGCCGCTCTGCCGATCGGTGCTCGCATCAAACTCGATCCGTGGGACGACGAAGTGTCGCTGCTGAAGTCTAAGCCGGTGCCCCTCTATTCGGCGCGGGAGAAGATGCCGTTCGAGGTCACTCCGTTCATGCCGTATTTGACGTGGTATCAGAAACCGGCGGCGGCAACGAATCCGGCGGACTCAAATAAGTCCGACGCGACGACGCAACGCCAGCGGTAGGTCGGCATCTGCTTACCAGGCACTGCCGTGCGCACACTGGTCGATCTGTGGCACAACATATCTTCCGGGCTGCGCGTGAATAGCGCAGCCCAATCCGCACTTTACTGTCGCGCTTCCACTTCCATTGTCTGATCCACTGAATAATCCGAGCAGCCGGGGAATTTTGTGCTGGGGCAGCTGGCGGTCACCTGGAAGCCATCGGCCCCTGTTTTGATGTCATAGGTATAGCCGTCCCGGCCGCTTTTCTTCATGTTAAGCGCCCCGCTCGAAATCAGATCATCCATCGACGCATACGACCCATGCTCCGCCTGGTACATGCGCTCCGCCTGTGCGATCGAGAGCAGGTCCATCTTCACGCCGGTCACATCAATGGTTTGTGTGGGACCCGCGTTCGCGCCCGTACCGGTCACCGCTTTCGACAGGTAGACCTTGTACCCCAGGAGCGCAATCCCAGCGGCCACCAGCAAACCGACGACACTTCGCATAAAACCTCCCATGCGCGATATCTCGCGCAGTTCGGATTTCGCATGAATGAATAGCTGAAAACAGGATAATCGCGCCACGACCGGCCCCGCAATCGTCCGCGACGCGAGAGTAAACAGCAGAAAAGCCAAGACGCGAAAGACCCACGTGGCCGGCTACTTCACCGTCAAGACGACCTTCCCGATGTTCTTGCGGTCGTGAATGTAGCGATGAGCCGCGAGCGCCTCCGTGAGAGGGAACGTCTTGCTGATTACCGGTTTGATTTGTCCGGCGGAGTACATCTTGAAAATGTCATCGAGTTCGTTGCGCAGCACCGCCGCGCGCGACCTCAACTTTCCGATACTCACGCCGATCACCGCCATGTTCTGCTCCATCAGCTTCAGCGGGTGGAAACGCGGCGTCTGTAACAGCGCGCGGCCGGCTCGCGGAAGGCTTTTCTTCCCTTCCGCGCCGGCCGCCGCCGAAAATCCGTACACCACCAGGCGGCCCATCGGCCCGAGGCATTTCGCGCTGCGCGCGAACGACCTGCCGCCGACCGGATCCATCACCATTTCAATTCCGTCGGGTGCGAACTTCTGCACCACCTGCACGAAATCGCTCTTTTCGTAGTCGATCGCGTGCTCCACTCCGATTCGCCTGAGAAATTCCAGTTTGGTGCGGCTCGCGGTGCCAAAAACCGTCAGCCCGTGTGTCCGCGCAAGCTGCACGGCCGCGATTCCGACGCCGCCTGCCGCTCCGTGAATCAGCACGCGGTTTCCCGCCTGCAGATTTCCCATCGTGAAGAGCGAATGGTATGCCGTCAGGTAGTTCACGGGAATCGCCGCGCCATCCTCGAACGGCATTCCGGCAGGCAACCGGAACACGTCCCGCGCCGGGACCGATATCCATTCCGCATATGCCCCAAAATGCGTGAACGCGGCGACAGCATCACCTCTGTTCAAACTCTGCTGCTCGCCGCTCCCGTGTTCCGCAACTTTTTCCACCACGCCCGCGACCTCCAGTCCCGGCACGAACGGCGGCTTAGGCGCGCCGGGATACAATCCCATGCGCTGCAGCAAGTCCGCGAAGTTCACGCCAATGGCCTTCACGCGGACGACTACTTCGCCGGGCTTGGGCTGCGGGTCCGGCATATCTCTGATCTCAAAAACTTCCGGCGCCCCATACCTCCGAACGACCATCGCGCGCATCTAAGCCTCCTTTGCAAGTTGTGGCGGCACTGCTTAGCGTGCGCTCAGCGCTGAAGCTGTGTTGTGGACGAACAAACGCCCGCCGCGGTCCAGGTTCTCCTTTCCGCACCCGGTCCGTTTTCGTTTGGCCAATCAGCGCATGCTACTTTAAACTACTAGACTCCGTGCAATGATAAAAAGCAGACTCACCAAGCAAAGCTTCCTGGCAGCTTTCGTCCTGATTTTCGCTGTTGCCGCACCGCTTGCCGCGGATCGTGTGGGCCAGGCGGCGCCGACGCCCGAGATTCTTACTGCCTTGCAGCAGGAACTGACTCGGTCCTTCGCGGCCATGTCTCAGGCCGATCCGCCCTGTTACTACATCGGCTATGAGGTTTCGGATCGGGACTACGCGACTGTTTCCGGGTCGAACGGCGCACTGCTGAACAGCAATGAAAGCCGTGCGCGCTGGCTGCAGGTGCAAACACGTGTCGGCAGCGCGCAACTGGACGATACCCATCCGCTGGCAGGCCGTCCGCCTAGCTGGACCAGCCCTGGCACAGTAATCGTGCTCGATAACGACATTCCCGTTCTGCGCCGCGAAATCTGGCGCGAAACGGATCGCCAGTATCGCGCCGCCGTGGAAGCATACATCAAGGTGAAGGCGAGCCAGCAGGTCCAGGTGCAGACCGCCGAAGGCGCCGCTCCAGACTTTTCGCACGAGCCGCCGCATACGTACATCACCGCTCCGGTTGCGATCCATGTAGACCGCAAGAGCTGGGAAGAACGCGTTCGACGCTACACCACCGAATTCAGCAAGTCGCCCAGTACCCTCAATTCCATCGCGACGTTCACCGCTCTCGCTGCCAACGACTATCAGGTGAACACGGAAGGCTCGAAGATTGCTTTCGGCCAAGTCCATTACCGCCTTGAGCTGTATCTGCAAACCAAGGCGCCCGATGGGATGGATATCGACCGTTACGCGAATTTCGATTGGCTCGATCCGAGCAAAGAGCCAACCGACAAGGAAGTGTTCGACTCAATCCATCGCTTGATTCACGAAGCAACGGCGCTTGATGCGGCCCCGCTTGCGCAACCTTACGCGGGCCCGGCCCTGCTGAGCGGCCGCGCCGCAGCCGTTTTCTTCCACGAGGTTTTTGGTCATCGCATGGAAGGATTTCGCCAGAAGGACATCAGCGAGGGCCAGACGTTTACCAGCAAGTTCGGACAGCAGATTATGCCGAGCTTTCTTTCGATCAAGGACGATCCGACGGAAAAAGCGTTCAACGGCCAAATGCTACTGGGCGCGTACCCATTTGACGATGAAGCCGTCCCGGCGCAGGACACGATCCTCGTCAAAGATGGAATTTTGAAGACATTCCTGATGTCGCGCTCGCCGCTCATCGATGTCCCGCAGTCGAATGGCCACGGACGCGCGCAGCTGGGCTACGTTCCCATCGCTCGCCAGGGAAACCTGATCGTCTCCAGCACGAACACGCTGGACAAGAAGCAGATCCGCCAGCGATTGATCGAACTGATCAAACAGCAGGACAAGCCCTACGGATTGTTTATCGACGATATCGAGGGAGGATTCACCTTCACTGGCCGGGCGCAGCCACAGGCCTTCCAGGTGACGCCGCTCGTCGTCTACAAAGTCTATCCCGACGGCCGCCCCGACGAGCTGGTGCGCGGCGTCAACATTGTCGGCACGCCGCTTGTTTCTCTTACGAAGATCGTCGCCACGGGCGATACGCCCGACGTCTTCAACGGCTACTGCGGCGCTGAATCCGGATCTGTCCCTGTCTCGGCTGTTTCTCCTGCGATCTTGATTTCGGAAATGGAGTTCGCGAAAAAGGAAACCTCGACGGACAAGCCGCCTATTCTGCCTCCTCCGGCTCACGATCCCGAGGCAAAAGGGCAACCACAGTGAGAAATGCAGCCGTATTGATCTTTCTTTCCGCGCTGGCTTTGCCCGCGAGCGCCGCAGCCCGCTCGAAACATCCGGCGAACCCGGTTCCTGCCTTCCTGCAAGCGCCTGTCCCAGCAAATGAGCAGGACAAGACGCTCCACGCGATGCACGATGAACTCGCGCGTTCCATGGAGCGGCTGAGCTTTCCGGGAAGAGAAAAACCCTATTTGATCCAATATCGATTGCTCGACGTGCACGCTCGTACTATCTCCGCCGCGTTCGGCTCGCTGATGGGCAGCGACGAAACAAAAAGCCGTTTCATGTCCGTCGACGTTCGCGTCGGGAATTATCAGCTCGACAGCTCGAATTTCGTCAGCGAGGATGGATTTCAAGGCTTTCTGGGCTCGTCCGGCCAGGTGGGCATCGACCGCGATTACCATTCGCTCCGCCAGGACTTGTGGCTTGCCACGGATCAGGCATACAAGGCCGCGCTCATTGAGATGTCGCTCAAGCAATCCTACTTGCAGGGACTATCGAAACCGCCTGAAATAGCCGATTTCTCCCAGATCACGCCGACCGTCGAGATCAAGCCCCGCATCCAGGCCGACTGGACCTCCCGCAATTGGGAAGATGAAGCCCGCAAGGCTTCCGCGGTTCTTCGAAACTATCCGGACGTTTACGGGTCCCGAGTCAACTATTACCTGATTTATCTGACCCGCTATCTGATGACGAGCGAAGGCACCACCGTCCGCATTACGCGACCCGTTGCGGCGATCGAAGCGGCTCTCGATACGAAGTCCGACGATGGCATGCCGCTGCACAATTATTACGCCGTGTACGCGGCGTCTCCCGCCGAACTGCCCGGCCCAGACGTCGTCAGCAAAGGACTTGCGCAGGCCGCCGAACAACTCATGACGTTGCGTTCCAGCTCACTGCTGCCTGACTACGATGGCCCCGTACTTTTCGACCCGCACGCGGCCGGCGAGGTCCTCTCGCAGATGTTGCCGCCATCGCTCTCTGGCGCTCGCCCGCCAATGTCGATGGTTCCTGCGTTCGATCAGCTTATGGATCGCGTTGGAGGCCGCAGCGAATGGAGCGAGCGCGTGGGCACGCGCGTCATGCCGTTGACCGTATCGTTGACCGATGATCCCACGGCAACAGAGTTAAAGGGCCAGCCGCTTCTCGGCGCTTATGACATTGACGCTGAGGGCGTGAAAGCCGAGAAAATTCCGCTCGTTGTGAACGGCATGCTGCGAAATCTGCTGATGTCGCGGCGCCCCGGTCCTCGATTCCAGGATTCCAACGGGCACGCGCGCTCGTCCATGCTTTCAGATCCTCACCCGCTGCCCAGCAACCTGTTCCTCGATGCCAGCAACGGCCTTTCGCGCGACGCGATGGAAAAGAAGTTTCTGGATGAGTGCAAGAACGATGGGCAGCAATGGTGCGTCGAAATTCAACGCATGGATAATCCCGCGCTCACGTCGGTGAGCCAGCAGGATTTCTCGGATTATATAGGAGCGCTCGCGGGAGGTATTGCGAACGGCGAGCGCTTGCCGCTGCTCGTCTATCGCGTGTACGTTTCAGACGGCCACAAGGAACTGGCGCGCGGCGCTCACATCGAGGGGCTCACGCTGCAGTCGCTGCGCAATATGCTCGCCGTCGGCAACGACTCCTCCGTCTACACCTACATGCAATCGAATCAGTTCGCCGGCACGGCGCTCGGTGCGTTCGGCGACGCCGAAACCGGCATGCCCAGCACCGTGGTTACACCGTCGATCCTGCTCGACGACGTAAACGTTCAGGGCTACCACGGCGAGCCTCGCCGCCTTCCGCTCGTTCCTGCCCCGCCGTTAAAGTAGCAATCGACTACTTGCCGCCGACGATCAGCTATCTGCTTCGACGGCCCGCTCGTCGCTCTGCGCATCTGGCGTTTGCCGCAGTAGTCACCGTCGACTTTTTCGTGTTCGGTGCGACGAATTTCTCTGCGAACTCTGCGTCTCTGCGGTAAACCTTCTGCCTTCCAAGCCGAGTCGGCGACCGCTCGGCCGCCTCTGTTATGGATGGATCGTGAAAATTGTGATTTCCGGCCGGCAATCGAATCGTATCGGCAAGTCCGACATTCCCAGTCCGCGATTCACGTACATCTTTGTCCCGCCTTCTTCATACCATCCGGACACAAATCCTTTGCAATCCTTCGGCAGCCAGAAGGGATGCACGAACGGAAGCATTACTTGTCCGCCGTGCGTGTGCCCCGCGATGCAAAGATTCACCTTGCCCGCGATGTGGCTGAAAAATCCAGGCGCATGGAATAGCGCGATCTTGTAAGCGTTTGCGGGCACTCCATTCATCGCGCGAGCTAACCGGGGATTTCCACTCGAAGGATCGTCCAGACCGATGAGCGCAAAATCCGGCCTGGGCATCCCATTCTGGTTCACGAGCAAATGCACGTCCGATTTCGCATAGAACGCGCGCTCGTGGTGCATCGGAAAGTCGTTTTCCCAGTTTCCGCGCACCACCCACACTCCCAACGGCGCATGCAAGTGCTGATAGAAATTCTCGCACGCACGATAATCGCCCGCCGTATTTCCCAGGCAGTCGCCCGTTACCACGATCAAGTCCGGCTTCTCTTCGGCCAGCACTTCGAACGTGCGCTTCTCGTTGCGGCCGGTGCCGTGCGTGTGCAGGTCGCTCAAATCTGCGATTTTCAGTGGCGACGCTACATTTCCCTGTAAATCGTAGCGTGTCACTTGTATTCGATAAGGCTCAATGAACCGCGCATCGATGCCCGCCGCAAGTGCCAGCGCCACGAGGATCACTATGGCGACGGCCAGCCGGCGCACCTTCCGCCGCCTGCTCCCTCCGCTTTCACCAGCACCGTGCGCGACGGCCGCCCTCCCGTGTTCCTCGCTCAATCGCCCACTTCTCCTCACTCCCTCACAATTCCATTCAAGAAACGAGTAACAACCAATATACAGGCTCGCTCAACAGCCGCAAAAGCGCGGGCGCAGCTCTGGTTACACACAGGTGTCCGCAACGGCAATGCCTGTCCCTGGCAGCGTATAATCAGCGGCTGTGCCCGTAGCGATCGAACGCGCAACTCACGAAAAGCGTCTCGCCGCGCTTGGCTCCGTCGGCTCGGCGATCCTACTCGTCCTGCTCAAGGTGTTCCTCGCAGTCGTGACGCACAGCCTGGGGGTCCTCTCCGAAGCCCTGCATTCCATCCTCGACCTGGTCGCCGCGGTGATCACTTACCTTTCCGTTCGCGTCGCTGACAAGCCCGCCGATGCCGAGCATCTTTACGGTCACGGCAAAGTCGAAAGCTTTTCCGCCTTCGTTGAAACGGGCCTGCTGCTTCTCACCGCGCTTTACATCATCTGGGAGGCATTCCAGCGCCTCGTCTTCAACGCCGTCGCCATCTATCCCAGCATTGAGGCGATCGCAATCCTGATTCTGGCCATGCTCATCGACATCATCCGCTCTCGCGGACTCCGCCGCGTAGCTGCCAAATATCCCAGCGAGGCTCTCGAAGCCGACGCACTGCATTTTTCCACGGACGTCTGGAGCACCTTCGTCGTGATTCTCGGGATCAGCGCCGCGTGGATCGGCATGCGCTTTCATATTCCGTGGCTGAGCAAGTTCGACGCCGTAGCCGCACTCGGCGTCGCCGGCGTGATCATTTGGGTCGGCTCGCGGCTGGGCAAACGAACCGTCGACGCGCTGCTCGACGTCGCTCCCCGCGGCCTGCGCGAGCGAATCATTGGTGCGGTCGACGCGACGGAAGGTGTTCTGAATACCGAGCGCGTCCGCGTTCGCCGCTCCGGCCAGGGCTATTTTGTGGACGTGACCATCAGTGTGCCGCGCACGGCCACGCTCGAGCAGGCGCACTCCGCCACCGACGCGGTTGAGAAGCGGATCGGAGAAATCGTTCCGGCCGATGTGGTGGTTCACGTCGAGCCGCGCGCGCCGACCAATGAACACCTGTTCGAAACCGTTCGCGCAATCGCGCTGCGCCGCGGCCTTTCCGTTCACGAGCTGACGGCTCATCATCTCGATGGCCGTTTGTTTCTCGATCTTCACCTGGAGGTCGACGAGCGGTCCAGTCTGCGCGAAGCGCACCGTCGCGCGACTGAACTCGAGGAAGAAATCCACCAGGAAACCGATCCAGGGGCCTTCGTCAACATTCACATCGAACCGCTCGTCGCCAGCGTCGCCGGAGCAGAGGAACTGAAGGGTCTTTCAGCGGGAGTGCAGGTATTCCTTTCGTCGATCCAGTCGCAATTCCACAAGTCCGCGAAGTGTCACGATGTCCACGTCCGCACCGTCGAGCATAGGATTCTCGTCTCCTGCCACTGCGCCATGGACGGCTCGTTGCCCATCACGCAGGCACACGACGTGACTGTCGCGCTCGAAGACCGCGTCAAGGAACGGTTTCCGCAAATTTACCGCGTGACGATCCATCCCGAGCCGCTCGAAGAGAGTTGACACCGCGAGCGAAGGCCTGTGCGCCCAGCGCGATCACTGCGGGAAAACATTCGAGCATGTACCGCGGCTCTGGAGTCTCCACCGCAAACGCGAAAAACATCGTACGGACCACGATGAACAGCACGAGGAAAAAACACCAGGGTCTGTGCCGCACGGCCCACAGCCCGAGCAGTGCCAACCCAATGTAAAACGCGTTTGCCGCGACCATCGTCAGCGTAGTCAGAAAGTCTGTCCGGTCGTTCTCCCAGGCATCGCCAATTGGCCAAAGGTCTCCGGAAACCGGAAGCAATTCGATGCGCGGTGAAAACCACAACGTGAAGCAGCGGAGGAAGGGAATCTTCAGGTACGTACGCAGCGGATCGCGCGCGGTTCGCTCGCGTCCGATTTCGCCGAATTGAGCGTCCAGAGCCGGTGTGAGCTGAAGCCTTTCGTTATATTGGGTCAAAAGTTGCGCGATGCGCGCCCGCTCCTGTGGTGAATCGAACGCCGAACCGGGCAGATCGTCGATATTGATCGAGTCATCGCCCAGTTTCCAGTGTGTCAGGTAGACGTCGCCAAAGCGCCAAAGCCATGTGTTCGTCCACTTGATGAATCCAACGGGCGCGATCTCGCCGGGCATTTCGCCATGCCGCGGCGCAAGGAATTGCACTTCATGCAACGTCGTCCAATTGCGCGCGGCCCACGGAATCAACGGTAGCACGAGCCCAATTGCCATCAGCGCGTTCGCGCGCAGCAGTTTCTTCCAATTGTGCGGCCGCCACCACTTGTCAATCAGCACCAATCCGGCCGCTAACAAAACCAGCGGCGTCTCCGGCCGTACCAGCGTCCCAAATCCTACAATCAGTCCGGCTAGGAACCATCGACTGGAGAGAAATCCACCCTTTTCTGTTTGACCCAAACCGGCTTCCGTATTCAGCAGGATCAGGATCGCCAGTGCCGTAAAAAATGTGACCACCGTCTCAGTGATCGGCACCGCCGTGTAGTTGGCTGTAAACGGACAGAGTGCCGCGAGCCAGAGCGCTGCGATGAAAGCCCGCCGCCGGTATACAAGTGGCGCGATTCGAGCTGCGATCAGCGCGATCAGAAAGCACGTCGCCAGATCGACCACCACTTGCGCGAACATCACGGCTCTGGGCGACTTTCCTGCAAACGCAAAAACCGCCGCCACAAACGCCGGATATCCCGGAACCCGCATATCCACCGGAGTCAGCACTCCGTGGACCGGGAAACCGTACACATGATTCTTCAGCCAGTTCCAGGCGAGCTCAATATAGAATGGCGCGTCGCCCGAATCGGTCACAGGGAATCGCAGGATGAAAAATGCTCGCAGGCCAAGCCCGGCCAGAGCAGCCAGGACGACGTGGAGCTGCATCTTAGTAGATGCAAACGTGGTCGGTTTACCGCCAGTGGGATTCTGTCGCAAGGACTCTTGACTACTCATTCCAGCACTTTGAGGAATAGTTTCGCCTCAAAAGGCCCATCCCGCATCGGTCGTTGGCCATGGACGGCTCGTTGACTGCTTGGCATTTTGCTCCTGAACCTATATTCCTATTTCCTCAGCGACCGCTTAAGATCGTCTAGCTTGGATTGACTCGTGCCTGAACGCAAGCCCATCTTCTACGACCAGGAACGGCGCCGCTGGCGGCGAACCCGCCGCGTTCTCGAAATTACAGGCGCTTTGTTCACCATGGTCCTCATCATTTTCCTGATCGACGTCGGCCGTAATCCTGAGCTGCCCGATATCCTTCGACCCGACGTCCATTCGGGCCTGCGGCCGTTCCATTCGACCTCCAAAAAGAAACCGGGCGCAGCTCGCAGGCGGAAGCTCGCTGCACTTGGAAAGATTCCACAGAATTACAACCCGTTGGTGCGCGCCGCGTTCTACGTGCCCTGGGATCCCGCCAGCCTGGCATCGCTCCAGCAGCACTATCACGACATCGACGTGCTGATCTCCGAAACGCTTCACTCCGTTTCCGCGGACGGCACTCTCGATCTGGTCACGCCCGACGGCAAGCTGCATCCGGTCCCTGCGGACGGCCGCATCAATCTCACGCCCGATCCGAAGCTCGCCTCTTGGATGCAAACGACTGGTGTTGACCTGCCCATCATGGGCCTGATGAACAATTCTGACGGAACCACATTCCAGACCGACAGGCTGACGGCCATGATGAGTTCGCCGGAAGCCCGCAAGCGCCTGATTCAAACAGCGGTGCTCTATACGCAGGCGCAGAAGCAAGTGGGGATTGTTCTCGATTTCGAAAGCATTCCAGACGCGAACCAGGAAGACCTGACGCACTTTGTCGAAGAACTTGGAAAAGCGCTGCACGCCGCGAATCTGAAACTGATGGTTGCGCTCCCCGCCGCCGATTGGGCTTACGACTACAAGACTATCTCCCAGCACTGCGACGCGATCATCCTGATGAACTACGACCAGCACTGGCAAACCTCCCCGCCAGGCCCCATTTCCGGCCAGGATTGGTTCGTCAACAATATCCGCAACATCCTCAAGATCGTTCCGCCCTCAAAGCTGGTGATGGGCATCGCGAGCTATGGCTATGACTGGACCGCAAAATCCGCCAAGAATCCCAATCCGGTGGCGGAGCCTGTCAGCTTCCAACAGGCCATCATCACCGCCGACGAGTCACAGTCGCCGATCGAGTTCGATGGCGATTCGCTCGAACCTCACTACTCTTATGAAGACGAAAACAACCAGGTCCATAACGTCTGGTTCATGGACGGCCTCACCGCGTACAACCAACTGCGCGTCGCGGAGCGCGCGGGCGTTCAGGGTACCGTCCTGTGGAGACTCGGCGAAGAAGACCCTTCCATCTGGGATATTTGGGACAAGACGCACGCCAGCGAAACTGACCGTGCCGAACTCAACCAAGTGCCGCCCGGCTATGACATCGTCCTTGAAGGGCAGGGTGAAATTTGGAGGATTACTGCCACGCCGCAGAATGGCCGTCGCCAGTTCGCCTACGATGCTTCGCAAGATCTGTTCACAGACGAAAAATTCGTCAGTTATCCGCTGTCGTGGCGAATCGAGCAGATGGGCTTTGCGCCCCACAAAGTCGCGCTCACGTTCGACGACGGTCCCGATCCGCGCTGGACGCCGAAGGTTCTCGACGTCCTGAAGCAAAAGCATGCGCCCGCAACCTTTTTCGTGATCGGCGAAGACGCCAATCTGGATTCACAGCTCGTCCGGCGCGAATACCAGCAAGGCGACGAAATCGGCAATCACACCTTCACTCATCCGGACTTCGAGCAGGTCACGCGGGAACGCCTGCAACTCGAACTGAATCTCACAGAATTGCTGGTCGAAAGCAGCCTCGGCGTGAAGACCACGCTCTTCAGGCCGCCCTATGGCATCGACCACCAACCCGAAACCGCGAGCGAAATCCAAATGCTGCCCGTTCCGCAGCAAATGGGATACATCCTCGTCGGCGGACGAATCGACCCGCACGACTGGGGCGAAGTGAATAACGTTCCGCCTCCGCCCACAGCGACAATCGTCAGCCGCGTGCTGGCCGATGCCGAGAACGGCAAGAGCTGGAACATCATCCTGCTGCACGATGGCGGCGGCGACCGCAGCCACACCGTGGCGGCGCTGCCACAGATCATTGATGCCCTGCGCGCGAAAGGCTTTCAATTCGTTACAATCTCCGATCTCCTGAAGCAGTCGCGGGCCGAAGTTATGCCGCCCCTCACCACTCGCGAATGGCTCCTCGCGCGCGCCGATGCATTCATTTTTGACCTCTTCCGCTTGCTGCGCACCAGCATCGCTTTCATTTTCATCGCGGGAATTTTGCTGGTCAGTGCGCGTGCGCTCATCATCGGAGTGCTCGCGCTGATCGAAAAGTTCCGGCCCGCCCCCCTGGACCACTCGGACTACAAGCCGCCGGTCACCGTGCTGATTCCCGCGTACAACGAGGAAGCCGCCATCGTCGATACGGTCAGCGCCGCCCTCGCCTCGAACTATCCGCATCTCGAAATTCTGGTCGTCAACGACGGCTCGACCGACCGCACAGCCGAGCTCGTTGAGCGAAATTTTGGCCGCGATCCGCGCGTCCGTCTATTGATGCAGCCGAATCGTGGCAAGCCGACAGCCTTGAATCACGGCCTTGCGGAAGCCACCGGCGAAGTTCTTGTTTCGATCGATGCCGATACAATCGTCGATCCGGAAGCAATCCCTCGCCTCGTTCGCCACTTCGCCGAGCCGAAAGTTGGCGCGGTTGCCGGCAACGTCAAAGTGATGAACCGCAACAAGTGGCTCACGCGCTGGCAGGCTCTCGAGTACATCACCAGTCAAAACCTCGAAAAGCGCGCATTTGACCTGCTGAATTGCATTCCAGTCGTTCCAGGAGCCGTTGGAGCGTGGCGCACGGACCTTCTCCGCGCCGCCGGCGGCTTCCCCGGCGAAACCGTCGCCGAAGATACAGATCTGACGCTCACGATCCGCCGCGACGGTTGGAAGATTCTCTATGACGAGGATGCTATCGGCCGCACCGAGGTCCCCGACACGATGGACGCCCTCGTCCGCCAACGCTTCCGCTGGACGTTCGGCACGCTGCAAGCCGTCTGGAAGCATCGCGATGTGACGGGGAAGCCGCGCTATGGCACCCTCGGCTGGATCGCCATTCCCAACGTCCTGCTGTTCCAGATTCTTCTACCGTTGGTTTCGCCGATCATCGATTTCCTTTTCCTGTTTTCGATCCTGCTGTGGGGGCTCGCCCAGCTGCAGATCGCGCACTTGCCTCAGCTCTGGACCGTGCAGGACGTCGAGCGCTCGCTCTTCTTCTTCGCCATTTTCATGGCCATCGATCTCTTCACCTGCATGGTCGCCTTCGCGCTCGAACGCCACGAGGACTGGACTCTGCTCGCGCCGCTGCTGATTCAGCGCTTCTACTATCGCCAGATGATGTATTTCGTTCTGTTCCGCGCCGTGAAAGAAGCGGTCCAGGGACGCGCAGTTGGCTGGCGCGGCGTGGAACCCGCTCCTCCTGCTGCTCCGCCGCGCGCGCCGGAACTCAGCGCCGAAATTCCCGACACCGCCAGCCGGAACTCCTGATAGTTGTTTGTTGTCTCAGGTTTGAGTGCAGCGCCGGCACCTTCAGCCCGGCACATCTGATCTCGGTCAGCGCGCTTCGGTGTTATGATGTTTCGGTTTTTTGAGCGTGGGTCCGTTCGACTTTCCTTGCTTCCTTACTTCCTTGCCTCCTTGCCTCTATCATTCGCGCGAATCCGCCTTCGAGCGATCGGGCTTGTGCGACCGAACATATGCGGCCCGCACAATAGGATGAGCCAGTCCCGTAGGGACGGTTGAGTCCTGCAGGTGCCCCGCGCTCGTTTTTTGAGCGTGGGTCCGTTCGACTTTTCCTTGCTTCCTTGCCTCCTGCTCCTGCTTCCTTCCCTCCTTGCTTCCCTGTCTCCTTGCCTCTATCATTCCCGCGAATCCACCGTATGGCCGATCAAGCAATCGCCGCCATCGATCGCGAGCCGCGCTGGCCCGCGCTCGCCGCCATGTTTGCCGCGGCGTGCCTTTATTGGGCGCTCCCCGAGCAGCTTTCCCTGGGACCCGATTGGCTTTTGCCGGCGTTGATCGTCACTCTGCTGATTCCGACGGCGGTTTCCCACTACGGCGGCTATCACAATATCGACCGCGCATTGATGTTCGTCGCGAACGGCTTGATTACGGGCGCCATGATTGCTTCGCTTGTTTTCCTGGTGCAGGGCTTGCCGCATCACAGGGAGCAATCTGGTGTGCTCTTACGCTCGGCTGCTGCCCTTTGGATCACGAATGTGCTGGTGTTTGCGCTGTGGTACTGGAAAGTCGATGCAGGCGGGCCGCTTTCGCGTGATCGCGCCCGCACCACCGCCGTCGCGGACCTGAACAGCTCGTTCCTATTTCCGCAGATGACCGGTGCGAATCCAGTTCCAAGCTGGTCTCCGCAGTTCGTCGATTATCTTTTCCTCGCGTTCAATACGAGCACTGCATTTTCCCCCACGGACACCGCGGTCCTTTCGCGCGGCGCCAAACTCGCCATGATGGCGCAATCACTGATTTCGCTTTCCATCATCGCCCTCCTCGCCGCCCGCGCCATCAACATCCTCTGACGGGAACCGGCCACGCAATTGCTTGGGTTTACAGATGCTATTTATCCTAATCCTTGCGTGTAAAATATCCGATGAGGTATACTATACACCCTAGGACACATGATCCCGTTTCGTGTCGACTTTCGACCCGGCACCCCCGTTTACGAGCAGGTTGTATACGCGGCCACCAAAGCCATCGTCAGCGGCCGCATGAAAGCGGGTGATCCCTTCCCTTCCGTTCGGGCTCTCAGCAAGGAATTCAAAATCAACCCGAACACAGCGCACAAAGTCGTGGCCCAACTCCTCAGTGCACGCTTGATCGAGTCGCGCTCTGGCGTGGGAACGGTCGTCGCTGCTCTCAGGGAAGGCTCAGTCGAGGACAAGACGCAGCTCATGGGAACTGAGATTGAACGGCTGGTAGTCGAGGCAAAGAGGTTAGGCCTCAAAGTGGATGATTTGTTCGTGTCGATATCGAAGCACTGGAAGCGGATGCACGACGCCAGATCGTAAGCACACGCAGGTGAGGGAGGCGCAACGCGATGGCCCACGAAGACCCAGTCGCCATTCGGACCGAAAATCTCTCGAAGAAGTTCCGCCAGGTCGAGGCGCTCGACCACCTGAACCTCGAAGTTTCGCAAGGTGCCATTTACGCCCTCGTCGGCCCAAATGGCGCCGGCAAGACCACCGCGATCAACATTCTGATGAATATCCTCGGTCCTACCAGCGGTCGCGCCGAAGTGTGCGGGGTGGATTCGCGAAAGATCGCAGGGGCGGCTTTCGAGTCGATCGGCTACATATCCGAAAATCAGCAGTTGCCGCTATGGATGACCGTCTCGTCATTTCTGTCGTACTTGCGCCCGTTTTATCCCACGTGGGACCGCACGCTCGAGGAGAAGTTAGTCAGAACTCTGGAACTTCCGCGTGACCGCAAGCTACGGGCACTCTCGCGTGGAATGCGCATGAAGGCGGCGCTCGCGAGTTCGCTCGCCTATCGCCCGCGCCTTATCGTGATGGACGAGCCGTTTAGCGGCCTCGATCCACTCGTGCGAGACCAGTTGATCCAGGCCATGCTCGACCTCGCGGCGGAATCGACGGTATTTGTCTCATCGCACGACTTGGCCGAAGTGGAAACCCTCGCCAGCCACGTCGGCTTTCTCGACAGCGGGCGATTGCGGCTTTCAGAAGAGCTGGATTCCCTGACAACGCGTTTTCGTGAAATCGAGGTTACACCCGGCCCGTCAGAGCCGGCATCCGTGCAGTTTCCCACAAGCTGGATCCATTTGCAGAAATCGCCGAGCTTGATTCGGTTCGTTGCAACGCGTTTCGACGAAAAGCAAACGCCAGCAGAAATCAAAAACGTGTTCGGAGACGTGCGCGATATCGCTGTCACTCCCATGTCCCTGCGCAACATCTTTCTGACGATGGCGAAAACTCGGCCCGATAACGGTGGAGGAGAGCGATGAGCCAGATATTCCACATTTTCCGGAAGGACGTCCGCCAGCACTGGATAGAAATCTCGGCAGCTTTGGTCGTCCTCGCGCTCTACGTCTGGCATCAGCCGGCGGGCGGGTCTGTCACGACGGGATTTGACGTTGGATCTGTATTCCAATCTTTATCCTGGCGAGCCCTGCCGTACCTCGTGCCCATCGCCTGGTGTCTTCTCATCGTTCGAACTGTTCAGGCAGAAAGTCTCGTCGGAGATCGCCAGTTCTGGGTTACGCGCCCGTATCGATGGCCTGCCCTGCTGGCGGCGAAGTGCTTACTCGTGCTCGCCTTTCTGAACGTTCCGCTCTTCATCGCCGACCTCGTCTTGCTTGAAAGGTCCGGGTTTTCGATTGCACCGTACGTGACGGGGCTGCTGTACATGCAACTCATGATTCTTGTCATCCTCGTGTTACCGGTCCTCATGGCTTCGGCCATCACGTCGACGATAACGCAGGTCGTGCTCCTTGCGCTGGCGGCAATCGCTTACATGATCGGCGTCGATTCTCTCACCTCGAATATTTCGGGCGCACAGGTGATGGTCTCGGATCCATTTGCCGGCTCTGCGATCGCGATTTTGCCGCTCGCATTCGTGGCGATCGTATTGTTGCAATACGCGCGCCGCAAGACCTGGCAATCGAGGACCATCCTCCTCTGCGCTGTCGGCCTGAGTGCGATCTTTCTTATCGTCACTCCCTACCCCGCGCTCGTAGCGAAGACGTATCCCTTGGCGAAAAATGGAGAACCACCTTTGGTCCGTCTCGCGTTCGAGCCTGCAAGCGAACCGCCCAATACAACGACCATGGATCTGTTCCCGACGCAGCACAACGACATCGAATTGTCGGTGCCAATTCGCGTTTCCGGCGTGGACCAGAAATCGGTCGTAATAGAACACGCTTTCCTTATCACTATGAACGGGCCGAAGGGTTTGCGATGGAACTCGGGCTGGAAGCCGGCCGGCGGTTCTCTGTGGGCTGAGACCACAAGATCGCGAATCGATTTTTCATTGAACAGAGACTTTTTCGAACGCGTTAAATCAACTCCCATAACGTTGCAGATGTCGCTTGCACTCGTGCAATACCGCGAGACAAATCCGCGTACGATCCTCGCTGGACCAGAGACTCTTTCTCTTCCAAATCGTGGCAAATGCGCTATGAGGTTCCAGGCAACCCAGTGGACCACGTGTTGGGCGGCTTTGAAACCGCCCTCATTTATCGCGGTCATCAATGGAGCTGACACGACTTGTCCCGCAACCAGCAAGAAACAAACGACTGCGCGAACAGGCTTTGCGATCAGCGGTGTATGGGATTCCACGTCTCCCGCGTATCCCGGCATCAGTCCAATCACAGAGTTTCCGTTGAATTTCACCCGGGCCGACGACGCGAATGTGTTTGTTCCTTTCGACCAGCAAATCCAGGCGCCGCGAATCTGCCCCGGAACGCCGATCACCTTCTACTCACCTCGCTTTTCGAGGGCGTCCCGAGCCGAACTGACCATCAACGAAGTACGACCCGGTGATTTCGTACTGGAAGTGCCGCAAGCGCCAACCTCTACTGCTCGATAGCCAATTTTCGCGGTCCTCGACGTTCGGCGACACGTGGACAAAACTCGGGCCGGCTCCTTGCGTCCGGTCGACTGGCATCCTCAATGAACGCACCGCCGGTTAGGCTCAGATAAATGGGCGAACGAACGCTTCCCGCAGTGAGGGCAAATATGCAGGTCTTTGCCGCTTATCGCTGCCTCAGCTAATGATTGGGCAGCTTTGGCCTGTATGGGCGCTTGGGGGATTCGGCTGCCTGCCTTAGCTTGTGGTCGTCGAGTTCATCCCGATCGATCAGGAAAGAGGTTCCGGTAGGAACTGTGGGATTTGCCGTAAGTTCCCGCTTCAGCCGTGAAGAACAAACGTTGGGGCCGTCCTGGTAACTTACACGTCGAGAGCTGAAGGCGTCGCCGGGAATGGTGACCGTATAATCGCGAGAGTCTTCCGCAGAAAAGCGCACATGGAACGCGTACTGGCGCCCTTGCGTTGTGGATGTGAAACCCATGTACGCCATGAAAACGCCTTCGCTCATTTAGCCCCGTCTGCCTCCTCGTTCGTCGCTTCTCCGCCCCTTTGATGCGCGCCACTCGTTGAGTTCCGCCTGGAGCTCACTTTTGCGCGTTTCATTTTTTTCAATCGACAGGCTTCGCTCAAGCTCGGCTATCCGTCCTGACACAAAGTCTGGCCTACTTGATTTCTTCGGCTTTTCAAATCGCATCGTAGTTTTAACCCTCGGTTGTCGTTATGTATTCGGTCCTTCCAGCCGCTCGACGGCCTCGAAGCTCGTTTCCGATTGATTCGAGGCCTCCGTCTTCGCGGATTTTCTCTCTGCGCGCTTTTGCGCCTTTATTTCCTGCCTTTCTTTTCGTTTCCTTTCTCTTTGCAACTTCTGGGACGTGGTTCTGCCCATAGTCGGTTCTCCGGTCGCTACATGTATCGCTGGATCAAAGAGCGGTAACGTTCGCGGCTTGGAGGCCCTTTGGACCCTTCGTAACCTCAAATTCCACTGCTTGGCCTTCGTTCAACGATTTGTAACCGTCTCCCTGAATGGCCGAAAAATGAACGAAAACGTCCTCGCCCGACTGGCGCTGAATGAACCCAAAGCCCTTGCTCGCGTTGAACCACTTGACTGTTCCTTGTTCTCTCATGTTCTCTCTTTTCGAATTGTGTCGTCTGTGCCCTGCCCCTGAAAGACAAAAAGGGCTGCAAGTTTGTACTTGCAGCCCTTCATAGATTCTAGAGGGTATACAAGAGCAACAAACGCCTGAGAATCATCTCACGTCCGGGAGATGCAGTCCACCCCTTCCGTTTCCGGGTCTCAGGGTTTGATGATTCAAACCCTGATTGTGATAAATCGAACTGCCCCCGTATCCCCCGTTTGATTTTCCGCGTCCCCGAACTGAACAAATCGACGCTCTGGCTACGAAGGTTTACTGACGATTTTGGGTCCCACATATGTAACAACGATACTCTCTCCGCTTGCCGGGTTGCTGAACTCGAAAGACCACTTGTCATTGCGGTTGAGAAAGCACTCTGGTGTCTCGTTGACGATACGCGCGATTGCCCTTCGAAGCCGAAGCCCAGCCTCTGCCACTTCTTGTTTCAGTAGTGGATCCATCGGTTAGCCTCCGCTTTCTTTTTAGATTCCCCTTTCCAGGGTTCTCACTTGTTTGATGCGCTTGCTTCGAACACCGGCGACACTAAAGCGAATGCCTGCGGTTGAGCGGGAGAATCTTTCCGCGAGTTGCGCCCGGCAATCCGGACGATCGTTCAGGCCCCGGTCGTTCAGCCCCCGGCCGTCAGCTCAAGACCATGGAGGATGCGCCTGCGACAAAACCAGTATACATCCCTGAACAACACGAACTTAAAGCCACATGTACTGTCTCAATTGAATGTTCTTGATCGTGAACGGCTCTCAGGGTTTCAGGGTTTGATGATTCAAACCCTGATATAAAAAAGTCCCGGGGTTTGATGATTCAAACCCTGACGTGAAAAACCATCCGATTCAAACCGACGCATTACCGAGTCGTTCGTTGCGAGGATCGGTGGCTCCCCAAGGCGACTCGAAAGCACCGTCGGAGAGTCACGTAAACAATTCCGTTCCAATCAGATTGATTTTGTTCCAGTCAACTAACGCTTCTTGGCTTCTTGGCGTCTCGTTTCTCAAGTCACCGGAGAAAGTACCCAATTAAACGGCAGGATCCGAATGAGTCTCGTTTTGGACGCTTTCCCGTGCCAACCACAGTTGGCACCCTGGCAAGACAATTCCTCGTCTCCAAATAACTTCATCGCCGCGTCTTCTGACAGCGACACCGTATCGCATTTCTTCTGTAGGTTGATGTTGTGGCCGTTGGGGCATTCGAAAACAAGTCGGTAAGCTAAGCTCATACTCCATAGTAACACCCGAAACCCTTCCCGCGATTCACCAGACGCCGCGTTATTCTTCCGCGACAACACGTCCTCCTAACCGCTGCGCCATCAATATCCTCTTACCGTGTAGCCGCAGCGCTGGGGCCGGCCTGCTCGTCGTGGCATGACTTCAGACCGTCACGGTTCTCGTAGCGTCGGCGTCCCGCCCGGCGTTTCTGAATTCGCCGGGTAGCCCCTCTTTCTCGCACATCGGGCCAAAGCCGCTGGTTTTGAGCGGGTAGCCACGGCACGGTTTTTGTGCCGTGGGCTTCATGGTGTAGTGGTTGATTCCGCCGTGGACGCCCCCCCTCACACCTTGCTCCCTAGGCCTGGCCGCCGAAGTCAGGTTTTTGGCGAAGCGATGCGGGCTTGCACGCCGAAGCCAAGCCTCGTTGGCGAAGCGATGCGGGCTTGCACACCGAAGCCAGGTTTTTGGCCGGGTGCCCCAGGGTTTGTTGATTTATTTTGGCGGGAGCACGACCGCAAGCCTATCGTCCAACTTTTCAAGACATCGATGATTCCAACTCGTGGGTGCCCCTCGATAAGAACGAAGGCGTTGTCAAGCGACACCTGTGCCGTTCAGTGCTGTTAGCAC
>JBOGNK010000006.1:0-2845 GCA_050747085.1 Candidatus Acidiferrales bacterium | reverse complement strand
CAAATCCGAAACCATAAAGCAGCGTCTTTTGAGCGCGAGAGGACGCCAGGGCGGAATGCCTCTCAATGATGTCGCCGAGAAGCTTGGAGTTTGACGCTGCAGCCTTTGAGGATCTCGCGTGGTGGATTGAGCGCGACCGTTCACAGGCTCTTCGCGTATAATTCGCTTGATTCGAGAGATACAACGAGATCCGTTTTCGGGTCTGGGCAAGCCTGAACCTCTGAGACATGAACTCAGCGGCTGTTGGTCCAGACGAATCGGCCAAGAGCACCGGCTGGTCTACGAAGTGACGAAGCAAAAAATCCGGATTCTTGCGTGCCGCTATCACGATTAGCACGATCAGCACGCTATCGTGCAGTTGCCGATGAGGGCACCGTCACCTGGCCCTGGAGTTTCAGATCGCGCGAAGACGATCCCACCATAATCCGATACGTGCCGGTGCGAGAGGGAACGCGCGTCGAGCGTCAGGTGGACATGCCTGGTCTGGTTCGGCTGGAGATCGACCTTTTCGAACCCCACCAACTCCTTCGGCGGTTCCGGGACCGCGCTGGAAGAAGGCTTGCCGACATACAACTGCGCCACTTCCGCACCGGCTCGTTTACCTGCGTTTGCGATCTTGAAATCCACTCTCAGGATTTCCGCCGGGTTGTTCGGCGAGAATCGCGCGGAAGAGATCGACGGATTCCTGAATGAAAACGAGGTATAGGCGAGTTTAAGCAGACGACAGCTTCATAACAATCAGCGTCATGTCGTCGTGTTGAGCAGCGTCCTGAACAAAATCGTCAGCGGCATTCATAACGCCCTGAAGAATCTCGTTGGCGGAAAGTTCAAGCGCTGCCATGGAACGGGCAATCATTCGCTGCTCTCCCCATTCCTCTTCGTCGATCGTCATTGCTTCGCTGATGCCGTCCGTATAGGCAACGAACACATCGCCAGGCTGAAGTTGCACAGTTCCTTCGAGGTATGCCGATTCCTTTAACAACCCGACGACCGTGCCGCCCGTTTCGAGCCGCAGCGGTTCTGCCCTTTCGCGAATAATGAAGGGTGCGTTGTGCCCTGCATTGACATAGCGCAGTTGCAGCGTAGACGGTGTAAAAACAGCGGAAAAGAAAGTCGCATAGCGGTTCGCCGCGGATGCCTGATAGACCTGCCGGTTCAGTTTGCTCATCAAGTGTGGGAGATCGCCCGAGTTATCCTCCGCGATGCTGCGGAGCGATGCCCGAAGGCTTGCCATGAGAAGAGCCGCTGAGATGCCCTTTCCCGAGATGTCGCTGATCGCAAGCGCGAGACGCTCATCGTTGAGCTGGAAAATATCGTAATAATCGCCACCCACGCTCGATGCGGGGCGGCAGTTGCCCGCGAGATCCAGGCCCGGAAGCGAGGGAACCGACTGAGGGAACAGCCGCTCTTGCACTTCGTGCGCGATTTCGATCTCGCGTTGGATGCGTTCGCGCTGCGCTGCTTTCTCCGCAAAGTTGTGCGCAAGCTCGCCGATCTCCAGACTAAGTACAGTTTGCACGCCGACAGATTCCAGCAGCCGTAAGTCGGATGTGGAGTACGGTTCCTCTGAAAGCTTCGGCCCCAACAGCATTAGCCCCATGAGCTTGCTTCGTCCTGGTAGGGGCAAAATGACTCAATGAGCAAGCCACTGGTTCGACCAGTGAGACTTGAACAGGTTTGACCGTTCCGGGAGTCGGTTCGGGCGTAAGATCCTCTCCAAGTGGCTTGATGGCCCACGTAAGAAGAGGATTGTTATGTCTGAGGTTTACCAAAGTCTATCCCATTCCAAATGGGACTGTAAATACCATGTGGTGTTCGTCGCGAAGCGGAGGCGGAAGGCCATCTTCGACCAGACGCGCCGTCAACTCGGGGCCATTTTCCATTCGCTAGCGCGGCAGAAGGAATGTCGGATTATCGAAGGACATCCATCTCATGCCCGACCACGCACGTATGTGTACCGCGATTCCGCCGAAGCACCCGGTGGCTTCGGCGATTGGGTTTCTGAAAGGCAAGAGCGCTATCGCAATTGCCCGGTTATCCGGAAAAGGAGAGGAACTTTTCTGGAGAACACTTCTGGGCTCGCGGCTGCGCCGTGTCAACCGTCGGTTTCGAATTGGAGCAGGTACGCCAATACATCCGCGAACAGGACGTCGCGGATGGAGATAGCGGGAAATTCTAACGTGTGAAATAAGGCGCGCAGCGCGCGACGCCTAGACCCATGGCCCGACCGCCTTTGAGGCGGCCCAACTCATCAAGCCACCCGCTTTGCGGGGGGTGTCTGACTGGCCAGATTTGTTTCGTCGAGGAACGGATTGTCTTCGCGCCGATATAGGAGTACCGGTGCGGTGCTATGCAGAGAGGGTACAGGAATTGAAATAGGATCATCGACGGTCAGCCCCACAGCATATTGCAACCGGAATACTTCTTGCCTTCGGAGAAGAGCCGTGATCTGGGCGACGTGGAGAACCTCCGACAGGCGATGTGAGACGGTGTCGATCAGCGTGGACCTGTCCGCGATCGTGCACACGCGTCCGGCAAGATCGCTCAGGACCACATTGGGTGTATTCGGTGACTAGCGCCGCTCCAAGGCCGCATACGAGCAGCACTAGAATGCACCATTTGAGCCAAGGCAGCCGGATGTCGATGCGCGACCGCTCCGGGAACAGCAGTCCTAGCCAGAGCAAAGCAAGAGGAGCCGATATGTCCAGAATCAAATGCCATTCGAGACGGCCTTGAAGAACAACTCCACCTCCCAGCGGACCCGGTAGAGCTCGGCCACGTCGTGCGGCGAGAAGCTCGTGCGCGGCAGCGTCGTCAAGTAGTAACGGTCCTCGCCATTGAAAGG
>JBOGNK010000005.1:0-14373 GCA_050747085.1 Candidatus Acidiferrales bacterium | reverse complement strand
GAGTTGTTCATGCTCGATCCGGCGGAATTCCGGCTCGCCCTGACGCGCGAAGATCTGCGGGATCTCCAGCCCAGCAGCTTCTTCAATGCAGGCGTCGAGATCGGCGTAAGGCCAGCCGAGCTGACGCGCGAGCAGACGTCCAGCGGTGGATTTCCCGCTGCCCATGAAACCAGTCAGGCAGACCAATTTTGCAAGTCCGTGATCGATTGTCATTGAAGGGTGAAAGCCAGAACACCCGTGCCGCGAAGCAATCAGAACGGCTGGTATTCAGCGCTTTACGATGTTGATTGTACCATCGAAGGAAGACAGCTCGACGTGGGCGTGGCCAGCGGTGTTAAGCGTGCCGAAGAGCGTCTCGGCTCCCCGAGGGGCGGAATCCGCCGAACGGTTCTCGCGACTCAACTTGGCCTCGTTGTTTACTTTGCCCTTCAGCGATGTCGCGCTGAGGTCAAAGGAATCGCCCGGCGAGTACCGCAGGTCGATCACGCCGCTGTAATTCTTCAGGTTGTACTGTCCTTCGGGAAGGAATTGGCCAGCGAAGACGATATTGCCCGTAATCGTGCTCGCCTGGATTTGCGTGCTTCGCGTATCGACAAAGCTGAGATTGCCGCTGATCGCGTGCGCTTCGATGCGGCCGGCGCACCGAAGACATGAAAATGAGCCTGCGGCGGTCCTCACGGTCAGATAGCCGGCCACGTCTTGCAAATCGATACCAGCGGCAACGGTTTCAATATTCATGTCGCCCAAGACGTACGCCACGCTGACGGTGCCTTGGTCATTGTGAATCTGAAGCTCGGCATTTTCGGGGACGTCGATTTGATAGTCGGCATGGACGTCGCCGGGAGATACGTTGTTGGCCAGCAGACGCGTGCCGATGTCGACGCGGTCACCGTTCTGAACGGCCCCGAGATCAACGCGGTCGCTCGGGATCTCGGCGATAACCAGCACTTCCGCTTTTGTCCAGGCCTTCACAGTAACCGTGCCATTCGGACTATGAATGGCGACGATTGGATGACCATCGACTTTGAATTGCTTTTCGATCCGGCGGGCGGAAGCTGGCAATGCGGTGAACGCTAAGGCAGGGAGGAGAAGGAATGAAGCCTTCCATTTCCGTTCGGGGACAGCCATCCAGATGTGCATCGGCCTACTCTCCCTGTTCGTTCATCTGAGCCAGCAAATCGGCCTTCTGCTGATAAGCGTCGTACAGGAAATCTCGCGCCATTTCACTTTGTGGGTTTTCGCGAACGCTCTTTTCACACAAAGTGATGTAGTTGTCAACGATAGCAAGGTTCTTATGGAGCGCAGCTTCGACTACGGGATCGGAGCGAAGCGAGGCGACGGTCGCATGCTCGACAGTATCCAGTTGAGAAGTAAGGGAGGCAGTCGATGTCTGCGTACCCTGCATCCAGCGGTAATCGTTGATTCTTTGAGTCACCGGCTCCCGCGCGAACAAGCCTGCAACTGCGAGAACAGCGACAAAAGCTCCTGCCATGGCCGGCCGTGGCAGGCCAAACCAACCACGCCACGGTTTGACGGACGGAGCAACGACCAATGGACGAGGCTGGCGAATGATGCCTTCGGCGTCAAGTTGGGCGCGGATCGAATTCCAAAGATACGCCGGCGGCTCGGGGTCGCGCTCAACCGTCGTATGCGCCGCGATGGTAATAGCGGCAAGGTCTTCGGCTAGATCGCGGCAGGCCTGACAGGTCGATAAGTGAGACTGAGCGTCTAACGGCCTTGCCCCTTCCATCCAGGAACCAAGCTGAGCGACAAACACTTCGCAGTCTGGGGCAACCGGGCGAAGCTGCCGAATAATGCCCTCATTAGCGAGCTGCGCGCGAACAGAATCCCAAACGTAAGCTGGCGGGGGAGCGTTATCTTCGCCGATGCTGTGAGCCGCCGCCACAATCGCGCCAAAATCCGCCGCCAGGCCCCGGCACTCCGGGCAGCCCGACACGTGGAACTGAGCTTCTGCGGATCTTATGCCTTCCATCCAGGAATCGAGTTGGTCGATAAACGCGTCGCATTCTGCCATAGCCAACCCAGGCTGGCGAATGATGCCTTCATTGTCGAGCTGCGTGCGGATGGAATTCCAAAGGTAGAGCGGCGGTTCCGGATCACTTTCGGCGCTTTGGCGTGCGACAGAGGCGATGGCGGTAAGGTCTTCGACCAGGCTTCGGCAAACGCTACACTGCAACAGGTGAGCGCGGGGGTCCAGCGGCCGCTCACCTTCCATCCAGGAGCTGAGCTGATGCAGAAACGCCTTGCATTCCAAGCTGGCCATCTTCAGTCCTCGCCTGCCGAACCGCCTGCGGCGCGGCGCTCTTCCCTAGCCTTTTCGCGCAGGACTTCATGAAGCAGCTCACGTAATCGCATCCGAGCCTTGTGGAGTTGCGATTTCGAGTTACCGATCGAACAGCCCATGATAGTTGCGATCTCGTTGTGCTCGTATCCCTGCATGTCGTGCAGGACAAACACCGCCTTATATCCTGGCGGCAACTGTTCGACAGCCCGTTGCAGATTCAGCCGGTCGATCGAACCCGTCAGCGTCAGGTCGGGCGCTCCAAAATCGCGACGCGGGCCGCCTGCTTCCTCGTCCGGCTCGGTAACTTCTTCCAGAGAAGTCTCGGTACCGGACTTTTTCCGCAGCTTCATCAAAACAACATTCACCGCGAGGCGGTGAAGCCAAGTGGAGAATGCCGATTCGCCGCGGAAGGTTGCAATCTTGCGAAAAAGCTGAAGGAACGCCTCCTGCGTCAAATCTTCAGCTTCAGCGGTGTTCCCCACCATCCGCAAACACAGCGAATAAACGCGACGGCTGTGCAGGCGATAGAGGCGTTCAAACGCCGCGGCATCGCCTTGCTGAGCCTGCCGAATCGCGTCTGCTTCCGGCAGTTCGCTGGTTTCTGTCCGCCTTAGTCGGGCCACGCTACCCGTCAAGACGCATCCGTAAGTCCGATGCGTCCGCCTTTCTGGAAGTTGTCCTTGGCATGCTCTTCTTGACACCCCGGGCCGCAGGCTGATTGCGGCGAGCTGTGAGCCGCGGGGTGCATCCGGGCTATTCTCGCAGAAGCTGAGCTAAAGAGTCGAGGCGGGGACGCGGGAACCGGGTAGGGATTTGCAGCAAAACGCGGTAATGCATCCGACCGGGACGGATTACGCGGCCCATCCTGTTTATCGCGCTCCACTTTGCTTTTCGCCGACCATGAACGAGCCAAGCAAGTTCAATCCGAGCACGGCTGGCAGGTCAGCTCGATGCAGCACGGGAGAAAACGGCGGCCAAACGACCGACGCGTTTGGGCGAGAAGGGCGCTTCCATTTCAGCAGCGAAAAACTCGAGATGATCGAAGGGCATTATGCGAAGGAATGACTTGAGCACCACCTCGGATTCGGATAGACATGTCTTGAAATCGTAGTGCAGACAATCCAGAACTTTCCAGTAATCCGACTGCACCGAAATTCCGCCCGAGAGTTCGTTCACCGTGGCTGTGAATTGGGCCTCAATTTGAGCAACCGTGTCCGCAAGGATCCGGAGCTTGTGAAGGAATCGCGGGCGCTCTCCAAACAGCACGTGATGAAGAATCCCGTTCCAAGAAGCCGCGCTCTTCCCCACTTCGCTACGGAAAAAGTCGACGCGCATTGGTTCGATGGAGGGCATATTATCTAGGCACCGACCCCGACGGATCAGAGCTTCACAACAGTCAACAACTGTGCTGGAAAGGCCGTGTAGAAGATCCATCGCAACGCTAACCTGCTGGTGGGCGCACACAAGCTGGCCACGCGTGCGCAGGGTGATCGCATCGCTCAACGCCACCGTAAGCATGGCGTAGGAGCATTCCCAGCGACGCACAACCGCATCGAAAATACGGGCCTTGTCACGAGGCAATGCGCGAATCCAGTCGTCGCGAACGCCGAGCCGCCTGGGCACATTACCGCCGTTTCGCCTAGACATTGCACTACCCCTGAGGGACAAGCGGGGATTATACCACCCATTTTGCAAAGTCAAGTTTAACTGATGTCCCTGAACATTCAGTTTCGAAGATCAGGTAGGTAGAGCGTGACAAACACATCAGGATTATAATGACGGCCTTTAGCACGCGCTTCCGGTTAAAAAGAAGCGCGGCGCAGTGATATTGCCGGTCGGAATTTGGCGGAGGATCTATGCGAATTATTCGTTCGTGGGCTTGGCTCGGTCTTGGCTCGGCCATGCTAATCCTGTTGGCTGCATGGAATGCGCGAGTGGCCCGCGCGCGACAGGCGGACGAAGATGTGCAACAACGGGTCGAGCATGGAGTCCAGACTAAGTTCATGGATAAGTCATGTAAGGCATGCGAGGACTTCTACCATTATGCGAACGGCGGTTGGCTGAGGTCGAACCCAATTCCCCCTGCGTATCCAACTTGGAACAGCTTCAGCGCGCTGGCGCAAAGGAATCAGGATCATGAGCGCGAGATTCTGGAAGAGGCCGCCGCGAACCGCAAAGCATCAGCCGGTTCGAACGAACAGAAGATCGGCGACTATTACGCCAGCTGCATGAACGAGCCGCGAGTGAACGCAGAAGGCGTCAAACCGCTCGATCCTGAGTTCGCGAAGATCGCGGCGATCAGTAACGCAATGGGATTACAGGCGGAAATCGCACGGCTGCAGCGGCTGGGCGTGGACGTGCTGTTCCGATTTGGCTCGACACAGGACAGAAAAAACAGCAGCGAGGTGATCGGAGGGGCGCAGCAAGCAGGCCTGGGGCTGCCGGATCGCGATTATTACCTCAATACCGGTAAGCCGGACGTGGATGCGAAAAACGCGAAAATCCGCGAACAGTATGTCGCGCACGTGGCCAAGACGATGGAACTGCTCGGAGACAGCTCAGAGAAGGCGGCGGCCGAAGCAAAAACGGTGATGACGATCGAGACAGAACTGGCCAAAGCGTCGCTGACGCGCGTGGAACGGCGCGATCCAAACAAGACATATCACCGAATGAATGTCGCGCAGCTGGCCGCGCTGACACCGGATTTTTCCTGGCCGCGATACTTCCACGACTTCGGTGAGCCAAATATTCAAAGCGTGGACGTCGCGGAACCAAAGTTTTTCGAGGCCGTGAACGCTGAGATCAAGAATGTACCGCTGAGTGATTGGAAGACCTATCTTAGGTGGCATCTCGTGGATTCGGCCGCGCCGGCCCTGTCGACACCCTTCGTTGACGAGGATTTCAATTTCAACGGTCGCGTGTTGCAGGGAACGAAGGAGATCCTTCCACGCTGGAAGCGGTGCGTCCGTTCCACCGATGGCCAGCTGGGATTTGCGCTAGGGCAGATTTATGTAAAGAAATATTTTCCGCCCGAAGCGAAGGCGCGCGCGCTGGAAATGGTGAACAATCTAATCGCTGAGTTACGGGACGACCTCCAGACGCTTCCGTGGATGGGGCCGGACACGCGGAAGCAGGCGCTGACGAAACTGAACGCAATCGGTAAAAAGATCGGATATCCGGACAAGTGGCGCGATTATTCAGCGTACAAGGTCGACCGCGGCCCTTACGTGCTGAATCTGTTGCGCGGTCACGAATTCGAGTTCGATCGGGATTTGAACAAAATTGGGAAGCCTGTCGACCGGACGGAATGGGGGATGACGCCGCCGACGGTGAATGCCTATTACACTCCTTTGCGGAACGAAATCGTGTTTCCCGCCGGAATTATGCAGCCGCCATTTTTCGATCCGAAGGCCGACGACGCGTCGAATTATGGAGGAATGGGCGCCGTGATCGGTCACGAGATGACGCATGGTTTCGACGACGAAGGCCGGAAGTTTGACGCGCAGGGCAATCTCCGCGACTGGTGGACGCCTAAGGATGCAGAAAATTTCGATGCGCGCGCCATGTGCATCGAAAAGCAGTTCGACAGCTATGTCGTAGATGGTGATCTGCACGAAAACGGCAAGCTGGTGCTGGGCGAAAGCATCGCCGACCTGGGTGGGTTGACGATCGCTTACAACGCACTCGAGAAGGATCTGCAGGGCAAGCCGCGGCGGCTGATTAACGGTTTGACTCCGGAGCAGCGGTTTTTCATCGCGTACGCACAAGTGTGGGCAGCGAATGACCGGCCGGAATTCGACCGTTTGATGGCTAACTTGAATCCGCACGCGCTCGACCGATACCGCGGTATCGCCGCACCTTCTAACATGCCGCAGTTTGAAAAGGCGTTCGGGTGCAAAGAGGGCGACGCGATGGTGCGTCCCGCCGCGATACGCTGCCAAATCTGGTAAACCGGTTTGCCACGCGAATGCGAAAAAAAGGCGCCCGCAGTCGGCGAGGCGGGCATTTGGGGCTTGCCGCCGGTGCATTTCTTGACCCTGTTTGAAGGCCGCCGGTATACTCCGAAGCTGCTGCCAAATGCTTGTTGATCTCCTTCCTTTGCGGGACTGAAAGGACCAGATCCATTGGAATTCGAACCGCTTGACCAATTCCACCAGCGACGGAAAAAGCTGGGGGAAATTGAGGCTCTGGGATATCCAGCGTATCCGCACAAGTTTGCGTGGACGCATACGGCGAAGCAGATCCTGACGCAATACGAGAGCGCGACGGCGGAGCAGCTGGCCGCAAATTCGGTAAATGTTCGCGTGGCGGGGCGAATCGTTGCACTGAGACCGCATGGTAAAGCGGCGTTCGCGCACATCTTGAGCGACGGAGCGCGACTGCAGGGCTACATCAAGCTGGATGTAGTGGGCGAAAAGGCCTTCGCGTTATTCCGTTTGCTCGATTTGGGAGACATTGTCGGCCTTGCGGGACATCTTTTCCGGACAAAAACGGGTGAGCTGACGGTCTGGGTCGAGCAGCTCGAACCACTCAGCAAAGCACTGCTGCCGCTGCCCGAAAAATGGCACGGCCTGGTGGATGTCGAGATGCGGTACCGAAGGCGCTATCTCGACCTGATTACCAACGAACACGCACGCGAGATCTTCATCAAACGCGCGCAGGTGGTTCGCGAACTTCGACGATTTCTGGATGAACAGGGATATATAGAAGTGGAAACGCCCATGATGCACCCTATCCTGGGCGGCGCGACGGCGCGGCCGTTCGTGACGCACCACAACGCGTTCGATATGGACCTGTATCTCCGCATCGCACCGGAACTTTATCTGAAACGCCTGGTGGCCGGCGGATACGACCGCGTCTACGAGATCAACCGCAATTTCCGCAATGAAGGAATCGACGCGATTCATCAGCCCGAATTCACGATGCTGGAGTTTTATCAGGCTTATAGCGATTATGACGAAATGATGGAGTTCACGGCGGAGATGTTCCGCACGGTCGTCGAGAAGGTCCGTGGCACGACGAAAATCAAATATGGCGAGCAGGAAATCGACTTTGGGCACATCAAACGCGTCTCGATGCGCGAGGCGATCTGCAAGTTCTGGCCGGATGGGGCCGGTGCGGCCCCGACGCTAGCCGAGCTTGGGGAGCGCGGAGGCCCACGGCGCGTGGCGGAACGCTACAACACGTTCGCGCGTGCTCACGGCCAGGACACGATCGACACCAGTGCGGCGACGACTCCTGGTGAGCTGACTGGAGAACTCTTCGAAGCGATCGCCGAAAAGCACCTGGTGCAGCCGACTTTCATTTACGATTTCCCGACGGAGATTTCGCCGCTCTCGAAGCAGCGCGCAGACGATCCAACGCTCACGGAGCGATTCGAGCTGTTTATTGCAGGGATGGAGCTGGCCAACGGCTTTTCCGAGTTGAATGATCCTGCCGAGCAGGAACGGCGCTTCCGCGCGCAAGTGGAAAAGGGCGGCCAGGAGATGCCGAAGGAAGTGGATATCGACTACATTCGCGCGCTCACGCATGGATTGCCGCCAACGGCTGGTGAGGGCGTCGGAATCGACCGTCTGGTAATGCTGCTGACCGATTCGCATGCGATCCGCGAAGTGATGCTGTTCCCTCTATTGCGGCGCGAGTCGGAACAAGCTGCAGGTGATTCGCCTCCGACCGACCCGGAATTAAACGCCGCCAACGCGGAAGCGAAAAAGCGAAATGAAATTTGAATCGTTGGTGGCGCTGCGGTATTTGCGATCGCCGAACCGTCCGGCGGTGCTGCGTCTGGTGACGCTGCTTGCGGTAATTGGCGTAACGGCCGGCGTAACTACGCTGGTGATCGCGCTGTCGATGGACTCCGGTTTCCGGCAAGCGATCAGCGAACGGCTTCTCAGTGTAACTGCCGACGTAAATTTGAAACCAATGAGCCCGAATGGAATCCGCGATTATCACAAGCTCATGGCGAAAATGGATGGCGTAACAGAAGTGCGGTCGGTCGAACCAGCAGTCTACGACGAAGTGTTACTTTCTTCGGGAGTTCATTCGCGTGGCATCATTCTTAAAGGAGTAGAACCCGCGCTGGCGATGAAGACGAGCAGCGCCCTGCAACACATTGTCTCCGGCTCAGCGGACTTCAGCGTCAACCCGAATGGAATTCCGGCGATCCTGATCGGGCGGCTGATGGCGGAGGACTTGAGTCTTTCCGCGGGCGACTACGTCACACTGATCAGCCCGCAGGGAAACCTGACTCCATTCGGAATGCTGCCCCATCCGAAGCGGTTTCACGTGGCCGGAATTTATGATTCGGGATTCTACGATTACGACGCGAACTGGGCGTTCGCGACACTGAGTTCCGCGCAGTCGCTGGCCGGAGTTGGAGACGTCGTCAGCCTGCTTGAGGTACGGATCGCCAACAAGGACGACGCGCAGCAAGTCGCGGACGAACTGCTGGCGCGCGCGGGGCCTGGGTTTACCGCGACAACCTGGATGCAGGAGAACGGACCGCTGTTCCACGCGCTTAGCCTGGAGAAGCTTGTCACCGCGCTTTTCATCGGGCTGATTACATTTGTCGCGGGGCTGAACATTTTGGTCGTATTAATGATGACGGTGACGGAGCGTGCACGCGACATTGCGGTGTTGATGGCGATGGGCACGCGGAGGCGGCAAATCCGTCGGATTTTCCTGGCTCAAGGGTTGGTCGTAAGCACTGCAGGGATTATCGCCGGGCTTGTTCTGGGGTATAGCGCCGCTCTGATCCTGAACACCTGGAAGGTGATTCCGCTGAATCCACAGGTCTATGCGATTCCATACGTGCCGTTCCATGCAAATGCACTGGATGGGCTGTGGATCGCGCTTACCGCGCTGGCCATCAGCGTTGCGGCCAGTATCCTACCCGCGCAGTCGGCGGCTAAAATCCTGCCCGTGAATATTCTTCGGTTTGAATGAAGTGACGTTTTGCGTCCATTCTTCAGGTAGACGTTCACACCAGCTTTGCCTATTGCGTGCGCCCGGGCACGATTTATGCCTCTTGGGGCTAGCATGGTAGAATTGTTTTGAAGATCCTTTTGGAGGCTTTAAACACAGGGGATGGAAATTCTTCGGGTGTGTAATGGTACGGCAAAAATGTGCAACTGGTTGGATGAAATCCGCCTCCTGACCCGGTAGTTCACTGCAAAGCAAGGAGATAATCCGGGCCCGGGTTCGGCATCTAATGTGGTAGGCAGTACGTATGCGACAGCAGGCGAGTTCGGGGTTAGCCGTCGACGCTTCAGGCGTTTTGGCGTTAGAGGAGCGTTCGGAACTGCTGCGTGCAGAGCATCTTCGCAAAGCCTACCGTTCAGGGGAACAGAAGATCACGCCTCTGGACGGCATCAACCTATCAATTGATCGAGGTGAAATAATCGCGATCGTGGGACCTTCCGGCACCGGAAAAAGCACTTTGCTGCACCTTCTGGGGACGCTGGACACTCCAACAAGTGGTGAAGTATACTTCGCCAGAAAATCGCTTGGGTCACTTTCGGAGGAAGCTCAAGCCGAATATCGGAATCGGACGATCGGTTTCGTTTGGCAGCGGCACCATTTGCTGCCTGATTTTACGGCCGCCGAGAATGTGGCGATGCCGCTGCTGGTTCAAGGCCAGGGCGCGAAGCAGGCGATAGGCGCGGCTGAGGGGTGGCTGGAGGAAGTTGGCTTGCGCGGCCGTGGTTCTCAGCGCGCTAGCGAGCTTTCCGGGGGTGAGCAGCAGCGGGTGGCGATTGCGCGTGCCCTTATCAATCAGCCGGTGCTGCTACTGGCCGACGAACCGACGGGCGATCTGGATGAACGAAATGCGGAAAGCATTTTCGAGCTGATGCGGCGGCTTCACGAGTCCCACCACCTGACTACCGTCCTTGCGACTCACAATCAACATCTGGCGCGTCGCGCCGACCGTGCATTTCTGCTGGAACACGGCGGGTTGACGCCAGTTTCCTCCAAGAACAAAGAACTAGCGAGCGCGGTGATGAATCAAATTACTCAGGAGCGTGGGTGAACCGTGTTTGAACGGTATACGGAAAAGGCTCGGCGAGTTATCTTTTTTGCGCGGTACGAGGCAAGCCAGTATGGCAGTCCGTACATCGAGACGGAGCATTTGCTGCTCGGACTACTGCGCGAAGACAAAGTGCTGGCCAATCGTTTTCTGCGCGCCCACGGCTCGATTGAATCCATTCGCAAAGAAATCGAGTCGCGCATCACGGTCCGCGAACGCATTTCAACTTCCGTGGAGGTCCCGCTCAGCCAGGAGTGCAAACGCATCCTCAATTACGCGGCCGAGGAAGCGGAGCGGCTGGGTAGCAAACACGTCGGCACCGAACATCTTCTCCTCGGAGTTCTGCGCGAAGAGAAGTCGTTCGGCGCCGAGATTCTGTTCGAGCGCGGATTGCGGCTTTCCACTGTTCGCGAAGAGTTGACGCGAGGCAGTGGCGGAGAGAAGGTACCCGTGAATCGGCCAAAAGAAGCTTCATTGCTGGCGGAATTCAGCCGAGATTTGACGCAAGCGGCGATGGAGGGGCAACTCGATCCGCTCGTGGGTCGCGAACGCGAACTCGAACGGGCTGTTCAAATCCTGTGTCGCCGTACAAAAAACAATCCGGTGCTGATCGGCGAGCCTGGCGTGGGAAAGACGGCGATCGTAGAGGGCCTGGCTCAGCGCATTGCCGATGGAGATGTTCCACCGTTCCTGGCCGATAAGCGCATCCTTTCGCTCGATCTGTCGCTGATCGTCGCCGGAACGAAATATCGCGGGCAGTTCGAAGAGCGCCTGAAAACCATCATGAAGGAACTGATGGAAAGCCAGAATGCCATCATCTTCATCGATGAGTTGCACACGCTGGTCGGCGCGGGATCGGCTGAAGGCTCGCTTGACGCCGCAAACATTCTGAAACCGGCGTTGAGCCGTGGCGAGATTCAATGCATCGGCGCCACCACGCCCGGTGAGTATCGCAAATCGGTTGAGAAGGACCGGTCACTCGAACGCCGTTTCCAGGCCGTGAAGGTTTCGGCGCCCAATGAAGAAGACGCGATCAAGGTGCTGCAAGGCGTTCGCGACCGATACGAAAAGTTCCACGCCGTCAGTTATACCGACGAAGCGATCCAGTACGCTGTGTACCTGTCCAACCGCTACATTCCCGACCGGTTCCTGCCGGACAAGGCCATCGACCTCCTCGACGAGGCGGGCGCGCGTGTGAAGTTGCGCCAGGCTATGTTGCCCGACGAAGTTGCCGAGGTGCAGAAACGCGTGAAGTTCATTACGCACCGCATGGAAACGGCGATCGCGAATCATGAATTCGAAAAGGCTCGCTTCTATTCGGAGGAAGAACGCAAAGAAAAGGAACATCTGCGCACACTACGTGAGAAATTGAAGATTGACGATTCCTCGACGGGCGTGGTCACGCGCGAAGACATTGAGGAAGTGGTTGCGCGATGGACGGGGATCGCCGTCACCTCGATCAAGGAAGACGAGCAGCAGAAGCTGCTTCGGATTGAAGAAGAGCTGCACCGCCGGATTATCAGTCAGGAGCGGGCGATTACCGCGCTGGCACGGGCCATTCGCCGTAGCCGCGCTGGCCTGAAAGCGCCGGGACGGCCCGTGGGCTGCTTCCTTTTCCTTGGTCCGACGGGCGTGGGCAAGACCGAAGTTGCGCGCCGGCTCTCCGAGTTTCTGTTCGGCAGCGAAAAATCCCTGATTCGTTTCGACATGTCGGAGTACATGGAAAAGCACTCCGTATCGAAGCTGATCGGCGCACCTCCGGGATACGTTGGCTACGAAGAAGGCGGCCAGCTTACCGAGCGGGTGCGCCGGACGCCGTACTCGATCATATTGCTCGACGAAATCGAGGAGGCTCATCCGGACGTTTACAACATCCTGCTGCAGGTTTTCGAAGACGGGCAGTTGACCGACGGCCTGGGCAACACCGTCGATTTTCGCAATACGATCATCATTCTCACCTCGAACATCGGCGCCCGGCAACTGCAGAAACAGGCGGGGCTCGGGTTCGTGTCTGCGGATGAACTGATCGCGGCTAGAAGTCAGGACGACATGGTGATGGGCGAAGTCAAGCGTGTGTTCAATCCTGAATTCCTGAACCGCCTCGATGAAGTGATTCTGTTCAATTCGCTCACCGATGACGATCTGCTGCACATCATCGAACTCCTTGTTGGCCAGATCAACGAGACCCTGGTGCACCGGCAAGTGCAAATCACCGCTACGCCGGAAGCATGCCGCTGGATTCTCGAGAAAACGTGCAAGGATCGGAATTATGGCGCGCGGCCGCTCCGGCGCGCTTTGCAGAAGTACGTCGAAGACCCACTGTCGGAAGCCCTCATCCAGGGCGGACTCCAGAGACCCGCCACGCTGGAAATTTATCTCGCTGGCGACGGTCTTTCCTTCCGCCCTGTGGTTGAAGCAACCCCGGTGGCCCACTAAGAATCCCACACGCAAGCCGGAAGGGAGCATTCCGGCGGGGAGCAAGAAAACTTGGGCGGAAGACTGCGGCCTTGAGTCCAACCATGGCCGCCGGCAAGAAAATTGTTTTGCGTCTGATCGAGCTTTTCGCGACGGTATGTTTGCTTTTCGCAGCTCAAGCGGTGTGGGCTCAAGAACCTCGGGCGAGCGCCACCAACCAGTCCGTGATCGCGCGCATCGAATTCGTCGGCAACCGGCGCGTCGCAACGGACACGCTGCGTGGCCGCATTTCGTCGCGTCCAGGCGATCCCTATGATCCCGACGCCCTGCGCCGTGACTTCGAGGCGTTGTGGAACACGCAGTTTTTCGACGACATCCGCCTGGTAATCGAAGATTCCCCCACCAATCCGAACGCCAAAATCGTGATTTTCTACGTTACGGAGCGCCCGATCATCCGCCGTATCGAGTACTGCGAAGGCAGCGGTGCCAGCTGTGGCGGGCTGAAGACCATCACGGAATCGGATATTTTGGACGCCTACAAGGACAAGAAAGTCGATCTGACGGTCGAAAGCCAGTTCGATCCGACTAAGGTCACGCGCGCCGCGGTGGTCATCAAGGAACTGCTCGCGGCTCACGGTCGACAGTTCGCGACGGTGAAGCCGACCTATGAGAAGATTCCGGCGAGCGAAGCGGTGAAGCTGGTTTTTCACATCGACGAAGGACCTACGGTGAAAGTCGGCAAAATCACGATCAATGGCAACAAGGCGTTCTCCGACAAACGCATTATCCGCACGATGCGCAACGACCGGCCTTACGCGATTCCGCTTTATTTCACTTATATTCCGATCATGCCAAAGACTTTCGACCGGCCCAAACTGGATGAAGACATCGGCGTCGGCATCATGGGGCTGTACCAGGACAACGGCTACTTCCGCACCGATGTGAACGTTACGAGCACCAAGACAGTCGACGTTAACAAAGGCGGGATTCCTGGGCCGTGGCCGCTGATTGGCGCGAAGCACGAGAAGGCCACCAACATCACGCTGACGATCGACGAAGGGCAGCAATATCGGATGGGCACGCTTACTTTTCGCAGCGCGGACCCGGACGAAGGACTCGTTTTCAAACCCGCATATCTGGCCACGCTTTTCCCCATGAAGCCGGGCGACCTTTTCTCGACGAAGAAGCTGCGCGATTCGTTCAAAACGTACAAGGACGTGTACGGACAATACGGCTACATCGATTTCACCCCTGATCCGCATTTCGATATCGACGACACGAAGAAAGTCGTCAACCTGAACTTGGCGATGGATCAGGAAAAGCAATACTATGTGCGGCGCATCAATTTCGAAGGCAACACGACGACCCGCGATAAAGTGATTCGCCGCGAGTTGCTGCTGGATGAGGGGCAGGTCTTCAACAATCATTTTTGGGAACTCAGCCTTCTGCGGCTCAATCAACTGAATTATTTCGACAAGATCAAGCCCGAAGACTCTGCATTGAAGCGAAATTCGAAAACAGGATCCGTGGACATTCTTCTGAAGTTGCATGAAAAGCAGAAGCAATCGATCAGTTTCTCGGGCGGCGTCAGCGGCCTGGCGGGAAGTTTCGTTGGTCTGTCGTATCA
>JBOGNK010000004.1:0-22681 GCA_050747085.1 Candidatus Acidiferrales bacterium | reverse complement strand
GGCTGTCCGATCTACTTAGGTGAGGATGGCGAGCGATTGCTGTCAGCCGATTTCAAGAAGGCCAAGCTGAGCGAGATTCTTGGGACCCGGAACGGTGACGAGTCCGCCAAACTGCGGCGGGTGTTGTACAGCGCATTATGGCAGGCGGATGGGAAAAAGACTCGGCGCTTCGCTCCAGTCGATTTCATCGGCCGGTACATGCCGGACTTCTTTGATTATGCCATCGCGGACGAAGTGCACGAGTTAAAGGGCGATACCGCTCAGGGGAATGCTCTCGGGACACTGGCTGCTTGCGCCCAGCACACGGCGGTGCTTACGGGCACTCTACTCGGAGGCTACGCCGATGAGGTGTTCAATATTCTTTACCGCCTCGAGCCCGGCAAGATGGTGAGAGAAGGGTTTGAGTACGGCGAAACGGGAGTTCGAACCTTTGCCGAGACGTATGGGCTGCTAGAAAAAATCACCGTAATCGAGCCGGCTGATAACGCCTGCTCAGAGGCGCGTGTCACGAAACGCATTCGCAGGCGACCGGGGGCATCGCCGCTGCTCTTCGGCCGCTTCCTCATGAGCCTCGGAGCGTTCATTTCGCTCGAAGACATCTCAGAGGCATTACCGCCTTATCGAGAAGAAGTTCTCAGCGTTGAAATGGATGCTTCACTGAAGCGAGCCTATGAAAAGCTCGAAGAGGACGTGAAGACCGCACTGAAGGAGCACCGTGGGAATCAGTCGGTGATGAGCGTGGCGCTGAACGCATTGTTACTGTATCCCGATCGGCCGTTTCGCCTCGGGAATTTGTACGGTTGGGAGTTCAACCCGGAGACCCAGCGGCGAGAAAGATTTCTGATTTCGGAGACAGTGGATTTGGACGAGCGGCTGGTTTATGCCAAGGAACGCCGAATTGTTGAGGAAGTGAAAAAGGAGCTCGCGCGTGGGCGCCGCTGTCAGATTTATGCGGTCTACACGCAGAAACGGGACGTGACACGACGTTTGCAACACATCCTCTCAAACGAGGGGATTTGCGTTGCGCTGCTCACGACAGAAGTGCCGCCTGAATCGCGAGAAGGCTGGTATGAACGGCAACTTCGCAATGGAATTCAGGCGGTGATCTGCCATCCGAAGCTGGTGCAGACGGGTCTCGACTTGATCGAATTCCCCACGATTCTGTTCTATGAGACCGGATACTCCATTTATATCCTTCGCCAAGCCAGCCGGAGAAGCTGGCGAATTGGCCAGCGGCTTCCTGTCGAAGTGAAATTTCTTCATTACGCCAAGACGATGCAGGAGAGCTGTCTGCGGTTGCTGGGGAAAAAGCTGCTGGTGTCTTTGGCCATGGAAGGCAAGTTTTCTTCGGAGGGTTTGCAAGCGATTAACGAGGAAGACGACATCCTCATGGCTATGGCACGCGAACTCGTGACGGAAAAAGGAATCGGGGAAAGAGCCGACGCTGTCTGGTCTGCCTTGCAGAAGAAACAGGAAGAGGTGTTCGCCGTGAAATCACCCGATGCGGCATCTGCCACAGACCTTGTCAAGACTCTCGAACTCCGTCCAAGCGGATCTTGTAGTTCGCCGACCAACGAGTCGTCCCCTGCCAGCACCTTAATTGAACCAGTTCCTTGCAAAGTTCCGCGACGTCAAGGTGGTCCAGAAAACCAGCTCACGCTGTTCTGAAACTGCTTCGTTTTTTGCGGTTTCGGTCGCCATTTTCGATAATCTGTCCTCGAGGAACTTTTGGAACAAAGATCACGTTGTTGATACCTTTCGGTCTGCGAATACATCAGCGAACGCGTCCAGATACGATCGGGTCAGAGTTAGAATTCAAACCTGCCAGACATCAGGAGAGAATGGCTGGATAGGTTTTGATCCGTAAAAGGATAAGTTTTTGCCAGACGGGAAACTGTCGAGCGACGCGGCAAGGCGCAGAATCGACTTGACGCTAGTGCGTTCTACACAGACTCTCGCTCGCGAGGAGGCGCAAAAGTTGCTCGATCTAAAACTCACTGCATTGCCTGAAGCGCAACAATCTCTGTGGCGAGACCTAGAAAAAACGCCCCCGACCTTCGTCCTTTACGGTGGCACTGCGGTCGCTCTGCGACTCGGACACCGGCAATCTGAATACTTTGATCTCTTCTGCAATGAGACATTTGAGCCGCGCTCTTTTGTTGGCAACCGCAAGATATCTCAGGAATGCCCGAGTTGACCAACGAGGCGACAATACCCTGACGGTGCTTGTCGAGCGAGGGGGCCCCGCCAAGGTTTCGTTCTTCGGTGACGTTCGTATGGCGCGAGTTCGAGATCCGGACATCGCACCTGGTAACGGCTTGCAAGTCGCCTCTCTGCTCGACCTGACTGCCACTAAGCTCAAGACAATCCAGCAGCGTGCAGAGGTCAAGGACTACCTGGATCTTGCCGCTGCGCTCGCTGAGGGGATCAATCTGCCAGAAGCATTAGGCGCAGCTCGCGCCGTGTACGGAGATGTATTCAATCCCATGGCCGCGTTGAAAGCACTGACATACTTTGAAGACGGCAACCTGCGGAGCCTGCCTTCCGAAACAAAACGGCTGTTGCTCAGGAGGGCGGAGACCGTCACGCTCGAATCGATCCCCCTCATAGAGGCCAAGCGAGGAATTGCGCTTTGGGGGTTGCAATGAAGCGACTCGCTGCAGAAATGAGAGCTGTAGCGAAGCGCGTGATCTGGTTTGAGGAACCTGAAAACGCGATGCTCTATCCTGATAGGTTCCTCGCGTACTTAATGACGCATGGAACACTCGAAGAGATTTTGGTCGCTCGGAAATATTTTTCCGATGCGGAATTCGAACAGGCACTCCGAAATGCGCCCCCTGGAATTTTTGATCTTCCCTCATAGAACTATTGGAACTTGGTCTACAGGCGCGATCCTATCCCTCCCCTTCCCCGGCGCATTATTCCCACGGAATAAATTCATCATCAGTGGTTTGTGGAGGGAGGCCGCTCGCCACCCAGTCTGAAAGAAGTGCTCTAAAACCGTAGCGACCTAAAGAGATCCCCGAAGGCCACGCGCGCTGTCTTGAATAGCTGCGATTCGAGATCAACGGTTGTGAATTCAAACCTGGAAAAGGAGGCGGGAACCCAATGGGCATTCTCGGATTAACCCATGATGAGAACGGAACGGCTTTCGAGAAACTCCCTGTAACAATCAAGGTTGCCATCGGCGAGGGCCCCGAGCCGAGTAACGGAAACAGTTATCCGCGACGACTGGACCACTTCGTTTTCAAGCGCAAGACGCTGCGCGGACAAGACGTGGTTTGGGGTCCAGCGCCGGACATATCTAACGCACACGGAGAGAAACCGACAGCACTGGGAATCATTTTCCTCAACGATGATGCGCGCGAAGTCTTCCGAACGGAATACGCTCTATGGGTGCCGAGCGGCTGCAAATGCCGCGGTGAACTTGTGCGGATCGCGATTAACGGGCTGCAGTACGAAATGCGAGCGACACGAAGGACCCAGAAGCACCCCGAAGGAGAGCTTTGGCCGGGGAATTACAGGTACGTCGATGGGCCGAAGAAGGGCCAGCCTGTTGAGCCATGTGGCGACGGTTGTCCGGACCTGGAGTGTGGCGGTTGCAAGCCTTCGGGCGACCTGTACTTCATCTTGGAGAAGTTCCCGACTTTCGGCGCCATCTGCCGATTGCACACGAGCAGCTACCGTTCGATTCGGAATCTGTCGAATGGCTTGATGCAGATTCGGCGATTGAACGGAGGCAATTTGAGCGGGATCAGAGCGACTCTGAAGGCGAGCCCGGAGAGAATCTCGTACTCCGATGGCGATGGAACGAGGCACACTTCGGTGGCGTATATCCTTAGCCTCGAGATCGGAGGTGCGGATCTACGAACTTTGGTCGCGAACATGACCGAACCTGCTAGGCTCTTGAGCGAAGCGCGCCCGCCCATTGACCCGGGCCGCGGAACCCATTACGTCGTCCGGGAGACAGATGCGGAGCGGGCGAAAGAACTCAGCGGTGAATTCTATCCCGACAGCGGCGTTGCAGAGGCCACGGAGTGCGTGACTCCCAGCAGCGGTCAAAGCGATCGGGACGAGCAACTCGCACGGATCTGTGAACTGTCGCACCGGCTTGGCTACAACGATTCTAAGGCGAAGATGCTAATCGGGCAGTCGGTTGGGAATCTCGCGGAGCTTGAGCGGAAACTCTTGAGTGAATTGGACGAACAGGCTGACAACATACGGGGGCCGAAAGGCGACGATAGCGGCCCCGTGAAGCAGCTGCGCGAAGAGGAAGCTCTAAAGGCGCCAACGGTGGTTGCCGACTCTCCTCAACCAAGCCGTCAAGCCGACTCCCAAATCGCACACGGATTCCTGTTCTAGCTTGCTCGCATGGGACGTGCGCTGATTCTGTGGGTATCGAATAGTGTTATCGTCCCCGGCCTCGAACCTCTCAAGCCGATAAAACGATGCTCGTGACGATTATCGCCCGACCTGTGACGCCGGTTCATCCGCCTTTTCGAAGCTTTGGCACCGATCGGTAGTTTTACCTCAAGATGGTCGAAAGCTGCTGAGCCGCTGAACGCAGACGAGGGTAAATTGTTTCGCGCAACTCCGTGATCGGAACCCGAGCGGCCTGCGTGCCAACATTCATCGCACACACAACGGCATCCGCTTTGCCCGTAACTGGAACGGCTATCGAACGCAATCCCATTTCCAGTTCTTGATCAACGATGGAGTAACCCTTACGTCTTATCTCCGCTAGCTCATCAGCCAGCTTGGCAGGCGACGTTATCGTGCGCTTTGTGCGGAGAGGGAACTGAGCGTGGGCTAAATACTCGCGAAGTTTCGACTCGGGCTGATGCGCTAGAAGGATACGCCCCATCGAAGTACAGTAAGCTGGAAGAAGACTACCCACACCTAAATCTATGGACACGATACGGAGAGTTGTGGCCGCTCGCGCAACGTATAAGATGTCCTCGCCGTGAAGTACGGCGACGGAGCACGATTCGCGGACGGTTTGGCACAGCCTGTCGAGAATAGGCTGGGCGCCGGTCGAGAGGTGTCCGGAGGAAAGATAGGCATGTCCTAACTCTAAAATTCTAGGTTGCAGTTCGAATGACCGATTCTCCGCCGAGACATATCCCACCTTGGCGAGCGTATAGAGGCACCTTCGGACTGTCGCGCGAGATAGGCCCGTTATTTCACTGATCTGTGGAATGGTCAGGCTCCGCCGGCGATGCGAAAAAGCGCGAATCACCGCCAAACCGCGCGCCAGGGATGTCATGAAGTTCGGATCACCTTCCTGGCTCAGCAAATTCGATGAGCGAAGTGCAGCACTCGGTCCTGCCGGAGCGGTGGGCGAAAGGTCTCTTGCGTCTCCACGATCGCCAGTCGGTCGGGTTGGATATTTATTGCGACGCTTGTTGTTCAGCGCTAGAGCCATCGATCTCATATTTTCTCAAACTTTATAAGCTAATAAAATAACATGAGTAACCCTGCGCCAGAAGGATCTCAGTACTGGACCGCATCAGTTATCGAGCGCAGTCTCGGCGAATACTGATTCCAACACTCTTATCGCGAAGTCCGCTTGTTGCTCGTCGATCACAAGCGGAGGTGTCAAACGGATTGAATTTTCACCTGCATCAAGGAGAAGGAGCCCTTTTTGGAAGGCTAAGTGGACGATCTTGTCGCGCAGCTCGGGCGCCCTTTCTTTCCTCCGCTTATCGCGGACGATCTCAATGCCGATCATTAATCCCTTGCCCCGGACATCACCCACCATGCTGAAGCGCGTTGGCCAATCCTGGATTCGATCCATAATGAATTGCCCCAGCCGGCAGGCGTTTTGCATATATTGACGTTCAATCAGATCAATTGTGGCGAGTGCGGCGGCAATGGACACCGGATTCCCACCAAACGTCGAGCCGTGTGACCCTCGGGACCAATCCATCACATCGTCTGTCGCAATGATGGCTCCCAACGGCATGCCAGAAGCGATTCCCTTCGCCACACAAATAATGTCCGGCTCAAGTCCCGCATGATCTCCGGCCCACCATTTCCCCGTGCGCCCCATGCCCGATTGTACTTCATCGGAAATCAGTAAAATGCCATGTTTTCGGCACATGCGCTGCAAGTCGACCAGGAATGATGATGGAGCAGGGACATGCCCTCCCTCTCCTTGGATGGGCTCGATTACGACTGCCGCGATTTCTTCGGGATCGACAATTTTCTTGAAAAATTCATTCTCGATCATCCAAAAGCACTTGCTGCAACAATCTGGGGCAGCCTGCCCGTACGGGCAGCGGTAGGTGTTTGGGTAGGGAATATGCACAACTCCGCCGAGGAGTGCACCGAAGCGTTTACGTTGTACGGCTTTCGACGCAGTAAGCGAAAGTGAGCCGAGGGTCCTCCCATGAAATGCGCCATAAAACGCCACGAGCTTGTCTCGCCTCGTATGATAGCGCGCAAGTTTGATAGCGGCCTCAACCGCTTCCGTTCCGGAATTGCAAAAGAAGACACGCTTTGCAGCCTTGCCTGGCGCAATGGCCGCGAGTCTTCCTGCTAGATCGACCAATAATGGATAATAGAAATCAGTCCCTGACATGTGGATCAACTGATCCGCTTGTTTTTGAATCGCTTCGACAACCGCGGGATGACAATGCCCTGTGGCAAGCACGGAGATGCCCGCCGTAAAGTCCAGAAAGACGTTGCCGTCCACGTCTTCCACCATCGCTCCCCGCGCCCTTTTGACCACGAGAGGATAATTGCGTGTGTATGAAGGAGATGTGAGTTGGCCATCTAAACGGATCGTTTCTTCGGCCAACGGGCCCGGCAGGGATGTCACAATTCGTGGCAAGGTGAGATCGATCATAGCTTCGACTCCTCCGGTATCGACCAGCGCGACGGAGCCTCACTTTAGGGACTCGCGTTTGGCGTGTCAAGCCGTTAATCGACTTCAATGTACGATTATCGGCCTAGCTGTTGACATTCGGTCCTGGAGGACTAAGATTTGGCGAATGTGCGACGCAAGGAGTCGATCAACGTTCCGAGATTCAGCACTTCTGCGCCGGAGTTTTCGCCGGGACGTTCCTGTCGCTGTCCGCGGCCGCGGCGTATGTCTCTGGGACTCGAATGAAAAGCAGTACTTGGATTTCTCGGGGTCGGCCGCCGTGAATTTCATCGGCCACGGGATTTCAGAAGTTGCGGCCGCGATGGCGACGCAAGCTGCCGATCTGGAGTTTGTCCACAGTAGCCAGCTGACAACGCAAGTGGCCGAGGTGTACGCGCGAGAGCTGCTCGAGTTCGCCGGAGAGAACTTCCGAGGCGGCCGGGTATTCTTTACTAGCGGTGGATCGGAATCTATTGAAACTGCGCTCAAACTCTCGCGGCAATATCAAGTCGAAATCGGACAGAGGAAGCGCGATCAAATTCTGGGCCGCAAGCAGAGCTACCACGGATCCACCCTGGGAGCGCTTGCAGTTTCGGGAAACCGGCGTCGCCGGGAGATCTACGTGCCGATGGTCCGAGAATTCCCTCACGTCTCCACTCCTTATTGCTACCGCTGCGCATACAACTGCGTTGATTGCGGGGCTGCATATGCAGCGGAGGTTGAGAAAGCTATCGAGGTCTCAAGGGGAGAACTGGCCGCATTTGTTTTCGAACCTGTTAGCGGCGCGACATTAGGAGCGGCCGTTCCGCCCAAAGGTTATCTCGAGAAAGTCGCGCGTGTTTGCCGGGATTCCGGAGTGCTGCTGATTGCTGATGAGGTCATGACCGGGATGGGTCGGACGGGCGCAGATTTCGCCATCAAACATTGGGGCATTGCTCCGGACATTCTGGTCGCTGCGAAAGGGCTCTCTAGCGGATATGCGCCACTCGGCGCTGTTATCGCCACCGAGCAGGTCGTGAATGCGATCATTGGAGGATCGGGAACATTCCTCCATGGCTTCACTTACAATGCGCACCCTGTGTCGCTTGTGGCGGGCCAGGCGGTATTACGATATCTGAAGGCAAAGAGGCTCGTCGAGGCAGCATCCTCCTCGAACCGGGAGGCGGCAGGTGGGACATTGGAGGCAGCCCTTGCTTCTCTGCTCGACCTGAACGTTGTTGGCGACGTTCGCGGTCTCGGCTTACTATGGGGCGTTGAATTCGTCCGGGACAGATTAAGCAAAACCCCGTTTCCAGCGGAGCTGAACTTTTCGGCAGCCATCTCGCAAGCAGCCGCACAACGAGGTGTCCTCGTCTATCCAATCCAAGGATGCGTCGACGGAGTTTTAGGAGACCATATCCTGCTCGCGCCTCCCGCAATCATTTCCAAAGACGAGATCTCATGGGCTGTTGAGCAGCTTCGGCAAGCCATAGCTGCCGTCGCGGTCGAGCACTGAGTCTGCTACCGCTGCGAAAGAGCCCCATCGACGGGCACGTTTGTCCTGGAGCTGCGCGTCTTCCCGACTCGTGTCCTATTTTACGAGCCGATTATATTTTTTCAAAATCGCTTGCAGCTGATCATGCGGAAGAGCAACGACTGTGTGGCCGTTTATCCCTGTCATTGTCTTCGCCGCGACCATAGCGTTGACTACCGCTTCTTCGGTCGCTTGGACCGTTGCCAAAAAGAGTGGATTCATTCGATCGTTGGGAAGCATCCGAATTTGACGTACACCTTCCGAATCTGCGCTTCCAGCATTCGCCGTTGAAAACGCGATAAAAATATCACCGGAACCGTTTCCAGAATACGTTCCGTCCCTCGCAATTCCCAGCGGAACGCGCCTTGCGAGGCGTTTCAGTTGCGTTGGTATCAAAGGAGCGTTCGTCGCCACGACGACGATAATTGAACCGACATCATCATTCCATATCGTTTTCCCCGTTATTTCGCGGCCAACCGGCACCCCCGCAATGCGAAGCTGATCGCGCTGTCCGTAATTGCATTGGACAAGAACTCCAACTGTGTACCCGCCGTACTTCGCATCGATCACGCGGGAAGAAGTACCGGTTCCGCCTTTAAATTCATTACAAATCATGCCGGTGCCGCCACCAACATTTCCTTCCGCGATGGGGCCATCCTTCGCCGTATCCAGAGCGTGAAACACATCTCCAGGCTTAACATGAAATCCGTCGACGTCGTTTAGATAGCCATCCCACGTTTCCGCGACGACCGGCAACGACCATGAATAGCCGCCCGGTTTTGGCGGATGGTGCTTGATGCGCCATGCAATGACCGAATCGCGAACGATACCAACGCTATGCGTGTTAGTGATCATTACCGGACCTTCCAGAAAGCCCGATTCTTCGACCCAGGTTGTTCCGGTCATCTCGCCATTGCCGTTTTCGGTGAACCATCCGGCGAAAACAGGATCCGACGAATCTTTCCCCCGTGGGAGGATGGCGGTGACACCGGTGCGAACCGGGCCTACTCCCACTTTAAGCGGCCCGCTACCGGAGATCAAAGTCGTGTAGCCAACCTCCACGCCTTTTACATCCGTGACCGCATTCAGGGGCCCCGGCTGGCCGTCGAATGGAACTCCGAGATCGCGTGCACGCGGACCGCCCTGCGCCATTGCGACAGCCGCAGTGAAGAAGCACAATCCCGTCAAGCCGCACATGGCGCGGGCCAGGATTCGGAAAACAGAATTTCTGTTGATGATGCCTTCGCGTGCCACACAAAACCACGACAGCGCTCGTTGATGGCTGTTCAAAGCGATTTTCTCCCTCCTCTTGAAGTTGCGCGATAATCGCACACGTGCGGGCAGGTACGCTACCACAATGCCGAGGAAAAGTGAGCGGCATTCCGGCCCAATTTCGAACGAGACGTCAAGGCAGGAGCGACTAAGCATTGGCCGCAAGCCAAAATCTGCTTGACAGCCGTTCGCGAGTGAGAGCAGCATCCACATGCTTGGGATTTGTATGTGGGGCGATTATCGCACAGGAGTTTCATACATGAAACCTATGCGCCGACTTTTGCTTGCGGCATGTGCGGTCCTGCTATTCACCGCGTGTGGCTGGGGGCAGGCTGGCACCTCCTCCCTTCACGGGACGATTACCGATCAGCAGGGTGCGGCGGTCCCTGGCGCTACCGTGGCTTTGTCGAATACGAGCACGGGATATTTGCAGTCCACGGAAACCGACAACAGCGGTCTTTATCAGTTTCTGCAGGTCCCTCCCGGAACCTACGATGTAAGCATCAGCAAGAATGGATTCGGCATCGTGAAGCAGCAGGGGTTGCAACTGCTCGTGGCCGTCGCCGTCACATACAACTTCACACTGCAGGTGCGCGCTTCAGCTACCGTTGTACGGGTAACCGCCGCACCCCCGGAAGTAAACACGGAAGACGCAACCGTCGGCTCCGCATTTAATGCCTCGCAGATCACAAACCTGCCGTTTGAGGGCCGCGATCCCACGCAGATCCTGAGCATACAGCCCGGCGTTGCCTATGTCGGAACGAATGTGGACCAGAATCAGGATAGCCGTGGCGGGTCCGTAGACGGCGCGCGTAGCGATCAAACCACCATAACGCTCGATGGTATCGATGACAGCGATCAGATCCAGGGTTACGCCTTCCAGGGCGCGCTGCGTTCTACTTTGGATTCGTTACAGGAGTTTCGCGTCGTGACCACCGATGCCAATGCCGATATGGGTCGTTCTTCGGGAGCTCATGTCGCGTTGATTACCAAAAGCGGAACGAACGGTTTTCATGGATCGGCGTACGATTACAACCGTACCGACCTGGGAGAAGCCAACGATTGGTTCAATAAGCAAGCAGAGGGACTAACGGGAGCGCCCAACGTCCCCGGCCAGTTGATCCGCAACACCTACGGAGCCACCTTCGGCGGACCGATCCGCAAGAATCGCATGTTCTTTTTCTTCGCCTACGAAGGACAATCCACCCGGGAAAGCCGGGAAGTGACGCGGGTTGTCCCGAGTAACAATTACCGGCAAGGGATCTTGAGCTATCACTGTTCAAGCGACCCGGCGTGCCCAGCCGGTGGGATCGAGACGCTAACGCCGTCTGATGTTGCAACAATGGATCCCAACTGCAGCGCGAACGGCACGTGCCCCCTCGGGGCCGGCCCTGACCCAGCCGCATTGAGTCTTTTCCAACAGTATCCTGCCCCTAACACAATCGGCGGAGATGGTCTCAATACGGAAGGCTTCGCTTTCCCTGCGTCGACCCCGGGCCGCCTGAATACCTATGTCGCCAAATTCGATTTCAACCTAACGCAGAACCAGCATGTGTTCGCCAGATTTGGTCTGGACGGAGACCGCACTTCACTGGCTGGGCCGCAATTTCCCGGTCAGCCTCAGAGTTCCACACAGGTCAACACCAGCAAGGGCTTCATCCTGGGGTACACAGCCACTTTGAGTCCGACGGTGGTTAACAATCTTCGTTACGGATACATTCGCGAGGGTGTAGAAACGCTCGGACTACAGACCAAAGCTTACGCGTCGTTTTCGAATCTCGATAATCTTTATGGTTTTACTCCCACCGACAATCAGGACGTGCCCACGCATGACATTGTAGATGATGTTAGCTGGGTTAAAGGAAATCATGTGCTCCAGTTCGGCACGAACCTTCACTTCATCGCAAACGACTCAAGCGGCAACGATAATTCATTTGACGTCGTTAATACGTACTACCAGTGGGCGCAGCCACCGGGGCTGGCCGGTTCCGGCGCGAGTCTGGACCCATCGGCGTTTGGGTTCCCGGCGGTCGACGGGAATTCTTACGCTACATATGACGCGGCTGTAACATCGCTAACTGGTCTGCTGCTGCAATCCTACAGTAACTTTAACTTTGATAAGCAGGGAGCGGCGCTCGCGGAAGGGGCGCCAGCCGTTCGTCATTTTCGCTCGTTCGAGCTCGAGTGGTACGCGCAAGACTCCTGGCATGTAAAGCCCAATCTGGTGGTCAATTACGGGTTACGCTACAGTCTGTTGCAGCCTCCTTACGAGACCTCAGGTCTGCAGGCAGCGCCCACACAGAGCCTGAACGACTTCTTCGCCAAACGGGCAGCAGCCATGAGGGCCGGCGAGACTTACGATCCCCTGATTGCGATTGATCTCTCTGGCCCCGCAAATGGGCGCGCACCGTATTGGAACTGGGACTACAAGGACTTCGCGCCGCGGTTTTCCCTGGCATGGTCGCCGGGTCGCCATGGACAGTTCCTTGATCGACTGCTCGGTGGCCCGGGGAACACCGCAGTCCGAGCTGGGTTTGGAATTTACTACGACCATTTTGGGCAAGAGGTCGTCGACACGTTCAACGGCCATGGGACGTTCGGGTTAACGACGTCGATCGGCAATCAAGTCGGTCAATTTGGTGTCGACAATGCGCCCAGGTTTACGGGGCTCTATGACATTCCACCATCCATTCTTGCGCCAGCTCCCGGTGGTGGCTTCCCGAAGGTTCCGTTTGCCAATACAAGCCCGGCGATCTACTGGGGGCTGGATGACAAGCTGAAGACGCCCTATGCCGAGACATTTGACCTTTCCGTTCAGCGCCAACTTCCGAAGGGCTTTGCACTTGAGGCAGATTACATCGGGCGTTTGGGCCGGCGTTTGTTGCAAGAGGAAGATCTTGTCGCGCCTTTGGATATTACTGACCCCCAATCCGGCATGGACTACTTCACAGCCGCGACGATGTTAGCCAAGGCCTTGGACAATGGAGTCCCGCTTCAGAATCTGTCATCTATTCCGTTTTTCGAACACATATTCCCAGGGGCTGCTGGGACGGTGCCGAATGTCGCAGCCGGTGTAAGCTGCGCACCAGGAGCAGGGAGCTTTTCGGGTACGACGACGGCAACCCAGGCCATGTACGATTCCTTTTCCTGTCAGCCGAATAATGAAACGTTCTCGCTGTTTCTGGCAGACTCTCCCGCATTTGCGAGCGGCGACCTTCCCACTGGAGTTAACCCTGGGCCCGGAGGCTGTTACCCATCCTGCGCTACCATCAGTGGCCAGATCACGCCAAACGCATTTTACCAACAACAGTTTTCTTCACTTTACGCATGGCGGAGCATGGGAACCAGTTCTTACAACGCATTGCAGGTCATTCTGCGGCATAAAGAGACTAACGGGCTGCAGTGGGACTTCAACTACACTTATTCGAAATCGCTCGATGCAGGTTCCAATGCGGAACGTATAAGCCAGTTTGCCGCATACTACCAATTCGACCAAATCATCAACTCATGGTCACCCAAGCAACTTTGGGCGCCCTCCGATTTCGACACAACCCACCAGATAAGTACTGACTGGGTATACAATCTGCCATTTGGGCACGGGCGGCAGTTTGGGGCCAATTCTGGGCGGCTGCTGAACGAGATCCTCGGCGGATGGACGTGGACTGGAGTCGGCCGATGGACAACCGGCTACCCGACGACGATTTCGACTGCGTGCTGCTATGCCACCAACTGGGAGCTAAGTTCTTCAGCGATCCTGTTGGGAAGCCCGCCAAAGACCGGTCAGTTTATCGACCAGAACGGCAACCCTAACCTGTTCCAGAATCCCGCGGCGGCGGGTGCAGCGTTCCGATACTCCTACCCAGGTGAATCCGGGATGCGCAACGAGCTCCGCGGCCCGGGTTACTTCGGCATAGACTCCGGAATCGACAAGTCTTGGAAAATTGCTGAATCGCAGACATTGAAGCTCAGCTGGGAAGTATTCAATATCACCAACTCCGTGCGCTTTGACGACGCACCTCTGCCGACAAGCAGCAACGGCCGGCTCGATTCTGCTGGAACACCAGTGTTCGGCGTGTTCACCTCGACGTTGACTACACCGCGAATCATGCAGTTCGCACTGCGCTACAGTTTCTAGCGGACATGCGGAAGCCTCTTTGGCTCGAGGGTGAGCTCTCTTTAGCTATCTGTGACAGGATTCGAGCGTTTGCAGCCCATAAAGTTCAACTCTGGAGGTGCTATGACGAGGAGTCCCCATAATGGCGGTCCACTTTTCCCCATCGGATCTTTTAAGCTGCTCGAGCGACGTGGATCATGGGCATTTCTCGTCGCGCTTAACCTGCTCCTCTGCACGGCCCTCGTTGCGCCGCTCCAGGCACAAACGCCAGCTCCCGCCACGATCTACATCGGTCACTTCCTGACTTTAGATCGATCGAACCCAACGGCCGCAGCGGTAGCTGTATCTTCTTCTGGGCGTATCCTCGCGGTTGGCTCCCGGTCACAGGTGCTGGCGCTCGCGAACGAGAGCACACGGAAAATAACGTTTTCCGGCTGGGGCGTGCCCGGTTTTGGGGACGGACACATACACCCCATGGGCGTAGGGTCCGAGCTCGAAAGGCTAGATTTACGCCGTCTGACGAAACCGCAAGTGCTCGCGAAGGTCGCCGCGGCGGCGCGTTCAGCCGCCCCAGGCTCGTGGATATTCGGCGCAGGCTGGGATCAAGGTTTCTGGCACCCAGAGGTCTTCCCTACAGCGAAAGAGCTGGATGCCGCCAGCGGACACCATCCCGTTGTTCTCAGCCGCATCGACGGCCATGCTACCTGGGTGAACTCAAGGGTGTTGGACCTGGCAGGAATCACCCCCAGCACTCCCAATCCGGCGGGCGGCCAGATCCTTAGAGATCCCACGGGTCATCCAACGGGCATACTGGTCGATAACGCCGAGGGTCTAATTCGCCGTTCGGTACCGAAACGTACTTTTGCCGATGAAGAACGGGAGATCAGCGATGCACTCCAGGAGTTCGCGCGATGGGGGCTAACCAGCATCGAAGACGCCGGCGCCTCGTTGGATGCAATCAAGGTATATAAAGACTTGCTATCGCGCGGCAAACTCCCCGTCAGGGTCTATGCGCTTGCCAGCGACGGGGCCGCAAGCCAGTACCTGCTCTCTACGGGACCCCAGATCAACCTCGGCGGCAACCATATGCTTACCATTCGAGGATTTGGGGAGTTTGTTGCGGATGGCGCCCTTGGATCCCGCGGTGCCCAGTTGTTTCAACCTTATTCGGATGCGCCAACGGAAGATGGACTGGCCGTTCACTCGGATGCGCAACTAGAAGAGATTGTCCGCGAATCGCTCCAACATCGGCTCCAAATGACGATTCATGCGATCGGCGACCATGCTGTCGACAGGGTTCTAAACATTTACGAAAAAGAAGGAGTTACACCGACGGATCGCTTTCACATCGAGCATGCTTCGCTCGTTACAGACAAGGACATAAAACGATTCGCACCCATGGGCATTATCGCGTCTATCCAACCGGTCTTCATTGGCGAATATAGCCGGTGGGCGTATCAACGGGTTGGTCCCTCGCGGGTTGATGAGATTCAGAGATTACGCGACTTCATGAACGATGGTGTACACGTGTCGTTTGGAACCGACTACCCAGCGTCGGATGCGGGTCAGCCAATTATTACGTTGTATTGTGCGGTCGCGGGGAAGGCACCCGACGGCACATCGGCGAACTGGTATGCCAACGAGACCGTAACGGTGGGACAAGCACTAAGAGCGATGACCGCGGGCGTTGCCTACGCGGACTTCGAAGAGAAAAATCTTGGTGCTCTCACAGTCGGCCGTTACGCGGACTTCGTCATTCTTTCTGCTAATCCTTACAACGTCCCGCCAAATGATCTGCGGTCAATCAACATCCGCATGACGGTAATGGGAGGGCGCATAACGTTCAAGGTCACAGGTCGAAATCGTATTTCGCAAGATACGCAGTAGCCATGCGTATGCCGATATTCCTCCCTACATGACCCATGAATTGACGAACTTTTGCCTCGAAAATGGGTTGCTGAGGCTTGTAGCCGTCGCTTGGCATCCTTCAGCGTGCTTCGGATCCACCTATGAATAAGATCGTTTCCTGCGCAGAGGAGGCCGTAAAGGACATCTTTGACGGCGCCAGAATCATGGTCGGAGGATTTGGCCTCTGTGGCATTCCCGAGAACCTCATTCGCGCCTTGGCGCGGAACGGCGTAAAAAATCTCACGACGATCAGCAATAACGTGGGAGTAGACGGTTATGGCTTAGGGCTTTTGCTGTCCCAAAAACAAATCCGTAAACACATTGGCACCTACTTGGGAAACAACAAATTGCTCGAACAGATGATTCTCAACAAGCAGATCGATTTGGAACTCCTTCCCCAGGGTACATTTTCCGAATGCATCCGGGCCGCAGGAGCCGGTATAGCAGCCTTCTACACGCCGACTGGGGTGGGAACAGTAGTCTGCGCGGATAAAGAAATCCGTGAGTTCAACGGGTGCTCTTACGTTTTGGAACACAGCCTCATGGCCGACTTTGCCTTGATTAAGGCTTGCAAAGGAGATCGATGGGGAAACTTGATCTATCGGAAAACTGCCCGAAATTTTAATCCAATCATGGCGACAGCGGCGACCGTCACGATCGCCGAGGTCGAACAACTAACTGACATCGGCGCTCTTGATCCAGACGGAGTGCATACGCCAGGAATCTACGTGAAGCGCATCATCCAGGGAAAGACATATGAGAGACGGATTGAGAAGCGCACGCTCCGTTGCAGCACGGCGGGTTGAAATGCCGTCGTCTGGCGCAATGGTCCGACGCGAGGAACGGATTGAAAGGGCGCACCTTTCAACCCGGAGAAGGGTTTGCTGATGCCGCGAGCAGGTAGGCTGGCGCTTGCCCTCGGAATGCCGACGTGCAGCCAAACGATTTCCGGCCTGTTGAAATGCCAACAAGCCCGTATAAATCGCCGGCAAGTGCAAGGCGGCAGCTTGGAATCCTTTAGAAAAGAGCATTCCCCATGAGTTTTACCAGCGATCAGGAGTGCCATGTGCCATCGAGCGATTCAACGCTTGTTCGCGCAATCGGTTTACGCAGCGCGATACTTCTGGTCATAACCGACGTTATCGGCTCGGCGATTTTTCTTACGCCGGGGATTATGGCCGCCACCCTTCCTTCGGAGCCACTTCTTTTGCTGACCTGGTTTGTCGGAGGAATTATAGCGATCTGCGGTGGCCTGACATACGCAGAGATGGGAGCAATGTACCCGCGCTCGGGCGGCCTATACGTGTTCCTCGAAGAGGCATTTGGCCCCCTGATTGGCTTTCTTTACGGCTGGGCGGCGATACTGATCATCATTACCGGTGCTACTGCGGCTGTCGCCATGGGCTTTGCGACGTATTTTGCCTATTTTTTCCCCGCCCTTTCTACAACGCATGTCGTGGTGGCTATTCGGTTTCCCTGGGGCCTCTGGACCATATCAGCGGCACAACTGGTTGCCGCGGTTTCCATTCTGGCGCTCGGCGCAATTAATTATTTCGGCATCCAGAGCGGCAATCGCACGCAGGCTGCGCTCACGGTCGTAAAGATCGCGGCAATCGCCATGATTCCGGTACTTGCAATTGCGCGGCATCCGGCCGCACTGTCGCTGAAAGAGGTTTCACCGCACGTCGCCCATCCAGCAGTTGCATTCGGAATCGTGATGGTCGCCGTAATGTGGGCCTATGAGGGCTGGTACTACCTGCCCTTTTCTGCAGGCGAAGTCGCGGATGCGCAGCGCACTGTTCCTCGAGCACTCTTTATCGGAGTGTTCGGCATCACGGCGATTTATCTTCTTATGAATCTCGCGTACATGCTCGCGCTGCCCATGTCAGAAACAAGAGGAGTCGGACGCATCGCTGAAAAAGCGATGATCGCGCTCGTTGGTAATAGTGGTGCCGCGATCGTCGCAGCCATTGTTGTCCTCTCAAGCTTGGGCTGCAATGCGGCTGCGATCATCGCACAGTCTCGCGCATGCTATGCGATGGCCACAGATGGCCTGTTCTTTCGCGCAGCGGCCAAAGTACATCCTCGTTACCGTACGCCGCACGTTGCGCTTATGCTCACGTGCTGCTGGTCGGCACTCTTGACACTGACGGGGAGCTACCAACAGCTATACACATGGGTGACATTCACTTCCGTTGCTTTTACCGCCTTGGGCGGGTTTGCCATCTTTCAGCTTCGGCGGATCAAGGGGAACGTGCACCGGCCATACCGTGCTTGGGGGTATCCAATCGTGCCAGCAATTTTAATCATCGCCCTCGTGCTCCTCTCGATTAATACCGTCATTGAAATGCCAGAGGAATCGCTCTTTGGAGTCGCGATCGTCCTGTTGGGATTGCCGGCATATCGCTACTGGACGAGATCCGCACGCCAAGCGCTTAATACCGAGTCCCTTTAGCGCTAGAAAACTCGTTCTTCGTATGGGTCGATAAAGAGACAACGAGGCAACGTGCCTACATCTATTCGCCCAGTAATTTCAGATTGTCAGCCGCAAGCGCAACCTCGATCGAGTCGCTGTAGACGTCGCATTGATCTTCACGCGGGCTCGTTCCCTCCGAAGCCGCTGGTTTCTGCAGATCTTTCGCGAAAGCGGCAAGCGCATCTCGGAGCGCAAACCCCGAGGGACGGAATGGACTCCGCGGCGTCCGCCGACTCACGCCCGGCATACTTAAACGTGTTTTGCAGCCTTGCCACCGAAGCAGCCGGCCTCCTTTGTCAAAAGTGTGCCGGAATGCGATGTGTCATGGAGAGGAGATAGAGTGAAGCCGAAGGCGCGCACGCGCATCGATGAAAACGGCCGCGTCGTCATTCCCGCAGCGCTGCGTAAGCGCCTGGGAATGAAAGTCGGCGACGAGGTCGTTCTGCGCATCGAGGGTGATGAATTAAAGGTCACAACGTTGAAACGCAACATCGAACGGGCCCAGCGTCTCGTCCGTAAGCATGTGAAGCCCGGCACCTCCCTCGTCGAGGAACTGATCGCGGAACGGCGCGAGGCGGCTCGACGTGAATAGGATTGTGCTCGACGCTTCGGCCCTGCTCGCAATCCTCAATCAGGAATCCGGCGCCGATAAACTCACGCCGGATCTGCTAGGTGGTGCGGTAATCAGCGCCGTGAATTTAGCCGAGGTGCATGGCAAGCTCGTCGAGCGGGGCGTGAGTTCGGATGATGCGTGGGAGGCCGCAGTCAGTCCCGGAAGCGAAGCCGTCGACTCCACCTCGGAACACGCCGGGCTCGCCGGCGAACTGGTCGCGCAAACTCGTCCGCTTGGTTTGTCTCTGGGAGACGGAGCTTGCTCGGCGCTTGGGCTCGTTTTGAAAGCTCCGGTCTACACTGCGCACAAAACCTGGAGCAAGCTCAAACTCAACATTCGTGTCCATGTCATTCGCTGAGGTCGCGACGAATCGCAACGATTGAGCAGCGCTCAGGGTTCAGGATTGGCTCGTTCGCGGATTGCAATCTGCTCGTACCGGCCGCTCCTTGACTCCGCCACCAATCATCTAGCCGGTCTTTGTTGACTTGCCGACGAAGCGCAACGCGACCTCGTTTACGTCTTCGGCTTTTTGGGGCTGTTTTCTTCGCCTTACTCACCTCCTTTTTCTTCGCCGTCGGATCATTGCAACTCGATGCCATATTCAACCCCGCAAAGAGCCAAGTCCACACAGCACCTCAATTTCAAACCGCATTGAAATTAAGAGGCGGCGGCTGAATGGTGCAGCACCAGCGCCAGCAGGCTAAACCATGAAGTAGCCTCAATTGCTCCGATCTCTCACAAGCCGTATCCGCGCACTCTCCCGCTCCTATCGCAGGCACTTCAATCCACAAAACAAGTCCCAGGGGGTCTCTATGTTCGTCAGAAGGTTGACATTGAAGAATTTTAGGTCGCATCAAGAAACAGTGCTGGAACTAGACAGGTTCAATTTCATACGAGGTCCGAACAGTTGCGGCAAGAGCTCGATCCGGATGGCTCTTGAATATCTCTTTACAGGGCGTTGCGGACTGGCCGACTCGGCGGGCCGGGGAGCCGAAGCCTTGATTCGCGCCGGCGAAAAAGAGTTTGCCGTGTCGGCAACGCTGTCAAACGGCGAAACCATATCTCGCCACCGGACACGAAGATCGCAAACTGTCGAAATCAACGGGAAGAGAATGCCCGTCGACGCCGCAGGATCCTTTATTGGCCAGAAATTCGCTAGCGGCGACGTTTTGTCCGCGGTGCTAAACGCGGACAAGTTTGTCGAAATGTCGGCGACCGAGCAGCGGAGATTTCTGGCCCAACTGGTGGAAGCTGGCTCCATGAAGATCCCGGAAGAAATCTGCCGGACGTTGGGCGCGATCGATGAGGAGATACCGAGAAGTCTCGCGGATTTGGACGCCGCCTATACGCACTTTCACGATCTGCGCGCGGAAACGAATCGCGCTCTGGAGCTCCTCGGCCAGCTGATGAAAGGCGAACGCGAATCCGATCTCGTCGAGGGTGGGTTCGCGGGAGACCAGGCTGAGCGGTGGGCTCAGCAGGCGGAGAAAACAGATTGGTCCAGCTTCCGACAGCCGGACCTCGACCCTTGCCAGAAGATTGCGGAGAGCCCGTCGCGGCGGATAGAGACGGATTTTGACGAATCGTCGTTCGAAATTCCGAGTCTTTGGGAGGAGGATGACTTGCGACTGCTTGGCTCGCCCGTAGAACATGCGAAGGAACTAAACCGGCAATTGGCAGAGCTGCGTGCGGAGCGGCAGGCAGCCGATGCGTCCCTTGCCGTCATGCGAGGGTGGCGCGACAAGTGCCCCACGTGCGGTCAACCGATCTCCGATGCAACGAGGGCGGGCGACACGGATAGATTGTGCAAAAGGCTCGCCGATATTAAAGACCAGATCCGAAGAACGCGCGAGGAACTCAACTGCTATGTCGTTCAAGAAGCACTCCCTGAAGGTGATGTTCAGCGCAGAGTCTCGATCGAGCCGGCACACAATCTGGAGCAACGATCGAAGATCCAAGCAAAAGTAGAATCCCGTGCCCACCCCGTCCAGGGACAGAAATGCGCTCTCGAGACGAGACTCCGCATACTGGATCGGCTAATCGAATTCTTCGGACCGAATGGAGCGATCACTCGGGAAACCAGCACACGAATGGAGGCGTTCGAGAGGAACCTGAATCAGCACTTGTCGGGTTTCGGCTACGCCTGCCGCCTGACCTTCGAACCGTTCGAAATTTGCATCTCATTGCTTCCAGGCGGTGCTTCCCTCGCCCTCAGGCAGCTCTCCGAATCCGAACGCTTTCGGTTCGGCATCGCATTTCAAATCGCTTTGGCTGTGACAACGGGAATTCGATTCATCGTCATTGACCGCGCCGATATGTTCGACAAAGCGCGGCGGAAATTGCTTACGGCGCTGCTTTTGGGCTCCGACGTCGAACAAGCAATTGTTCTTGCGACGACCGAAGAATCTGTTCCCTCACAGGTCCCTGAAGGAGTGAAATTCCTCAATCTTGATGAGCAACTCCGCACGTGAGTGATTTCGAGGACCAAATCGACCCGCTTAGCCGTTGGTTCAAATCAGGCCGCCGCAACGAGAAACCATTGTCCGCCAATTAGTTCCGCGAACCCTGCTACCATCCGAATTGACAAGAATGAAGACCGCACCTGCTGTCGTCATTCAGGGGGTTCGCGGGTTCGAGTGCCGTCGCGTCCGCCATTTAGATCACGCGGCGACAACACTCGTGGCTCGAAGAGTTTTGATATCGCGCATTGGCGGTTGACCGAAGAAGCGGCTGTATTCGCGATTGAATTGGCTAACACTCTCGTAACCGACTTCGTAGGCCGCGCTCGTGGCATCCATGCCGTCCATAAGCATCCGCTCCCGCGCCCTCTGGAGCCTCAACTGCTTTTGATATTGAAGCGGACTCATTGCGGCCAATGCGCGGAACTGATGGTGAAGTGTTGAAACTCCCATCCGTGCGATCCCTACGTGCGAACCGAGAAGCAGACTTGCTTCTCATGATGGACCAAGACCCGCAGCGAGGATGGCGGTCAAGGACGCGCGTTGTGTGCGCGCCGCGAAGCGGTCGAGCTCCGCGAGATCCTTGACGGCCACCGCAGCGGAGGGTACGTCTACTTGGGCGGGAGCGACCCGTTTCATACTGGGTCGCTCCCGCCCGATTCCGTGGTTTTTCCGCGGCAGGTTTCGGTGATCGCGTGGTTTCAGTTGCTTTGCTGTAAGGGACTTGGAAAGCGACGAGGTGACGAGTGTGGCAGAGCAAGAAGTGCAGGATGTAAATTCTGCCTTCGTCACCTGTTTTTGTGTGATTCGTCACCGCGAGCCGGCATGCACTGGCTTGGATCGCTGGCCGAACTATGGCAGCGATTTCATGCTCGCGGTTAAGCATCGAGCAAAAACTCCCCTCATATATACAGAGGCGTTTTCTCAGGAAAAACCAAGCAACAAAATTCAGTTTGGACGGACTTTTTTCGGCCGGGGAGGCCCCTTTTCGCTCCTGTTTTATGCGAGATGGGGTGTCGGGATACTCAAAGCGTGGCTCGACTTGAGTGAAGGGCAGGGGCTGCTGGGCGCCGTGGTACAAGAAAGTTTTGCCATCACCCAGCGCCAGCTAATTCCGGGTTGTCATCGACGGAAGCGGTGAAGCGCGACCCTTCGTGCGTGCTGGCACGCGCGGACTCTTCTCCGCTCTGCAGGAGATCGAGTTTAGCCCGGCACTTGTTAAAGGTATCTTGGCCTTACCCTTGGCTCTCGCGCCAGTTCCGTGACACTTTCAGACGTCCTCATACGCTCTACAGTCATTTGCTGGGACTTCGGGAATTGTCTAGAAGCTTGCGGACTCAGCGACGGTCGGCGGCGAGATGGCGGACGTCGCGGCCCGCGACGATATAGATGACATCTTCAGCGATGTTGGTGGCGTGGTCGCCGATGCGTTCGAGGTTCTTGGTAACGAGAATCAGC
>JBOGNK010000003.1:0-4038 GCA_050747085.1 Candidatus Acidiferrales bacterium | reverse complement strand
GCAACTACGTGCCGTTCCTTCTTCGTCAAATCCCCCGCTCCGCGTCAAATGGGCGGGTCTGAGACCCGCCCCGTACGAACCGTTCCACAAACCCAAAATCGCCAGCGAGACCCGCCATTACGATTGGCGGACAGGCACCGACGCTACACAAACCGTTCGCGACAGAGGGCGGGTCTGAGACCCGCCCCTACGAACCATTCAACAAACCAAAAATCGGCGGCGAGACGCCGGCGCTACCGCTTAACGCGAATATCGGTGCGCCCGATGACGCCGCGTCGCGTGAACGGGCGCGAGCACCGCGTGGTGCGCGCGTTCTGCTACATGCCGCTGGGCAACCGGCGCCGCGGAAAGCGGCACAGCCACCGGCACCTGCGCGACCGCGGCAATTTCAGGATTCACCACCGCTTCCCGGCTGAAGCGCAAGTCCACGGAATCGACCTGCCCCGCCGTCGCACGCCACTGCGCGAAATTGTCCATCAGAGTCGTAAACTTCCCGCCAAAATCCGTGCTGCCGAAATGCACGGTCACCGGCAGATCCGCCGTTTTTGCCGACCCATCCGGCAGCACTGAACTTGATTTCTGCAATCCCGTGATCGAAGCGGTCAAATCATTTGCGTCCGACAAGTCGATTTCACTCACCTGATTCATTGCACCAGGACGCGCATCTTCCACCTGTTGCGAAAATCCCTGAAACAGTTGCATGCGTTTCTGACGCTCGTCGACCGGCATGCCGGGAAAAATGCCCGTAACGACGGGAAAATGGAAGTCCGCGCGCAGCGGCGGTTCTAGAATCACGCCCTGTGCGTCGATCAACGACATATTGCTGCCCTCGCGCAGAAAAGCGACGGGAGTGCGCTCGACGATGTCCACCTCGATGCGATTGGGCAGAGCGCGCCGAACGGTGGCATGCTCGACCCATGGCAGCGATTCGATCTGGTCGCGCCGCGCATCGATGGGGACGCGCAGGATGCTTTTACCGCGGTCCGCGACAAACGTTTCCAGCACAGCCGTGCGCGAAACGAAATGATTGCCGGAAACTCCGACCTGCTCGGGATGGATCAATTCCATCTGCGGAGCGGTGAGAAGGAAGTGCGTCCCCGCATACGTCAGCCAAACCCCGGCCAGTCCCGCGCCGACCCAGACGCTGACGCGGAAGAAGGAATTCCAGGTTCTGCGGCCGAATTTGCGTCGCTTGATTTCGAGCGGCTTCTGGCGGCGAAGATACTTCGGCTCTTCGTCCGCAAGAATCTCCTGCGGGAACGTCTCGGCGTCCATGACTCTTAATTTCGCCAGACGATTACCTCGTTCTCAAGCTCGATGCCATAGGAATCGCGCACGCGGGCGCGCACGTAGTCAATCAGTTTGAGCATTTCGGCGCAAGAGGAATCAGCAGCATTCACGAAAAAATTTGCGTGGCGGTCGCTGACCATGGCTCCGCCGACGCGATGTCCCTTCAGCCCGAGCTCGTCGATCATCCGGCCCGCCGAGCCGCCGGGAGGATTCTTGAAGATGCAGCCGGCACTTTTCTGGTTCAGAGGCTGGCTGCCACGGCGCTTTTGGTTGCAGACTTTAATGCCGGCGAGGATCTCCTTGAATGGCTTGGACGGAAGTTCCAGCTTCACGCGAAGCATTACGTCGTCCGCCGCGAAAGAGGTGTGCCGGTAATCGAAGCGGATGTCGGCGCCGCGAATGATCTCGGTTTCGCCCTTTGCAGCCCGATAGAGCTCGATTTCGCGCACGTAGGAGCCAATCTGCATCCCGTAAGCGCCCGCATTCATGCGCAAGGCCCCGCCTATGCTGCCGGGAACACCGATTAAGCCGTCCATTCCGCCCAAATCGTTCTTGGCGCAGAAAGTGACCGTGCCGCCCAAGTCGGCAGAAGCATCCACTGTGGCAACGTTGCCCTCGATCTGTACACCAGGGTGCGCCGTCGGGAGGTGGAGGACAACCCAGGGCAATTCGCCGTCGTCGATGAGCACGTTGGTGCCGCCACCAAGAAACTTATGCGGGATGCCGTGTTCGGCGAGGAGCCGCATAACATCGGGGAGCGCCTCGTAGCGGCGAATCAACAATTGGTCCGTTGTGCCGCCGATGCCGAGGGACGTCTTCTCCTTCAGAGAAATAGCGGGACGCACTTCCACGCCGAGGTCCTTGAGATGGCCAAGCAGTACGTCGTCGCTAAGCCGCATGGATCGAAGCCACCCTTGCGCCAAGCAGCATTGCGAGCTGGTCGAGCACGCGTCCGACACTGCCGGCGCCGATTGCGAGGACGGCGTCGCCAACACGCGCCTCGCGCAAGATGTATTCCATTCCGCCCTGCATCGTGCTGGAGAAAATTACGCTGGGATGACCGGCTGCGGTGATCGCGGATGCGAGCCGCTCGCCCGTGATGCCGTCGATTGGCTGCTCGCCGGCGGGGTAGATTTCCGTCAGGATCAGCATGTCTGCGCGATCGAAGCAGTGGAGGAACTCGTTCCAGAGGTGCGCCGTGCGCGTATAGCGATGCGGCTGGAACAGGACGAGCAGGCGATTGTAGCCGCAGACGCGAGCCGCTTCGAGCGTGGCGCGAATTTCAGCCGGGTGATGGCCGTAATCGTCGATGAGAGTGACACCTTCGACCACATCCTTGATTTCAAAGCGGCGGCCCACGCCGGAAAATCTGGCCAGGGCTTCGCGAATCACATCCGGCTGGATATTCAACGAAAGCGCTACCGATGCAGCCGCGGCGGCGTTGCGCACGTTATGAATTCCGGGAGGCGCGGGAAGCTTGAACAGGCCGAGATCCTCGCCTTTGTGTACGAGACGGAATTCGCTCGAAAGGCCGTTGAGGCGAATATCGGTGATGCGAACATCGGCCTGTTGCGACGAACCATAGGTAATCACCGGCCTCTTTACGCGAGGCAGGATAGCTTCGACGTTCGGGTCGTCGACGCAGAGGATCACCGTTCCGTAAAACGGGACGCGATTCACGAACTGCAGAAACACGTCCTGAATTTCGTCGAGGGAGGCGTAATGGTCCAGGTGCTCGCGGTCGATGGTGGTAACGACGGCGATCATTGGAGTCAGCAGAAGGAAAGAGCGGTCGCTCTCGTCCGCTTCAACCACCATGTAATCGCCCTGGCCCAAGCGCGCGTTTGCTCCAACGTGATTGACGCGCCCGCCGACGACGAAGGTGGGATCAAGGCCCGCACCTGCGAGGATGGAGGCCGTCATCGAGGTGGTTGTTGTCTTCCCATGCGCGCCAGCCACCGCGACGCCGAACTTCAGCCGCATCAGTTCAGCGAGCATTTCCGCGCGCGGAATTACGGGAACCTTCAAACGATGCGCCTCGAGGACCTCGACGTTGTCGGGATGCACGGCCGAGGAAGCGACGACGACGTGCGCGCCCTGAATGTTCTCGGCTTTGTGGCCCTCGAAGATGGTCGCGCCAAGATTCCGCAATCGTTCCGTGACCGGAGACGGCTTCACGTCCGACCCCGACACGGCGTAGCCGATGGACAGCAGAATTTCAGCGATGCCGCTCATTCCGCTGCCGCCAATGCCCACCAGATGAATGCGTTTGAAGTTGCGAAACGTTCCGTTCATTGTTGCGAGCCCTTTGTTTGTTTGGCCTGCTGCTGTTCCGTTAACCCAGCCGGAACCCTGTTTGTCGACGACCGCCCAGCACGCCCTTCCGAGTTGCGAGCCCTTACAGGCGCTTCTGTTGCGATCGAGTCGAGCAAGTCCACAATATCGTCAACGGCCCGTGGCCGGGCGAGGGCGCGGGCGCGAGTTTCCATGTCCGCAAGTGTCTGGGGCTGGTCCAGAAGAGCGAAGATTTCCGAAGCGAGGCGCGCGGGCGTGAGTTCGTCCTGCGGAAGCAATCGGGCGGCACCGGCGTTCTGTATGGCCTGGGCGTTGCGCATCTGGTGCGCGTCGGTGGAGGCGCCGAAGGGGATGAAGATGGCGGCGCGTCCAGCAGCGGAAACTTCCGCCACGGTGATCGCGCCCGAGCGGCAGACGATCAGGTCTGCCTGGGCGAAACGCTCCGCCATATTC
>JBOGNK010000002.1:0-45122 GCA_050747085.1 Candidatus Acidiferrales bacterium | reverse complement strand
GTGTAGACCCACGGAGTTCCTTTCACGGGCTGACTCGAGCGAATCTCAAAATCGGAAATGATGTGATCGCTCTTGATCTTCCCCACGGTATCGTCATCGCGAAGCTTGTTCATGGAATAGCTGCGCAAGTTCACGGTCATCATGTTCAAGGCCTCCGCCAAATTTCTGTCCACGGAATCGGGCGTGTAAGCGAGATAGCGAGTGAGGAATTGCCGGATGACTGCTCTCCCTTCGAGATCGGTCGGGCCGACGTCTGACGACGAATCGCGGGAAAGCGCATTCGCGGACACCCCGAGCATCCCGACTCCAAGCTGGCGCGGTCCGCCCACCACCGCCGCGTTTCCATCTTTGTCCACGCGAATTACCGTTGGAGGCTGCACGCGAACATAGATTGCGAACCCAAGCGAAGCCGCCGCCAGGATTCCAAAAATGATTGCCAGCCACATCGCGCGGTTGGCATAGGCGCGGAGCATGCCGTCGTGCTCGTAGTATTTCGTGTAGCGGGCCATCTCCCGAGCATCTGCTGGTCCATTGCTGTTCCTCATCTGCTATTCCTTTCCCCGCATGCCCCGATATGCTGACCCGAGGGAGTAGCCAACGTACCAAGCCATGGCATGGGGGATGTTGAATCCGCGGTATTGCCCAGGGCGACTCGAAGCGTGCCACGGAGAGGCGGAAGACGTTTGAGAGTTCGCGGATGTCATCTGGGGCGGTGCTTGGTTGTCGTAACCGCCAGTGTGTCCCTCAGCGCTCGTGCGACTGGCCGAGGGAGGCGTGGGCGGCATCGACGCGTACGCCGCAGTCGCAACGCCTCCCCCTGAGGAACCACTCACGAAATCCCGAGGTGGCACTGGCGCCATTCCCGCTCCTCCTGCGGACCGTGAGGCAGCTGCGCCCTCGCCGACTCCGACGAACGACGCGGCAGCCAAACTTGCAACGGCGCTCGCAGCGGCCGCCATGGTTCCGACCATCGTCAGCATCGTGCCGCCCACGTCACCGCGGACGATGCGGCTCGCAATGAATGGAATCAGGGCAATCGAGAAGGAAAAAATGCTCGCGGTGAGCGCCAGGAGAATCATTTCACTTGAACCCACAAAACTGTTGAGTATGCCATTCGCGCCAAGCACGGCGCCGATGCTCGACAGATTCACAGCGGACATCAGAACTTGAATGATCGCGTAAATCAGACCCCAGGCTTGAAAGGTCATGAGATTGACCAGATAGGTCCGCGATAGCTGGCCGAGTCCCCTCGTTGGGAGCAGCGCCAAAACGAACGGACCCGTCACGTACAGAACCGAGCCGTACAGCGCATAAAAAATCGTGAAAATCAGGTAGCTCACCGGGAAAATCACAAAGGCACCCAGGATCAGCCAGAGACTGACGACGCCCGAAGCGAGGCCGGTAACCAGATTCCACAGCGAAGTGCTTCCGTTTGTTTGCCAGTACTGAGACAACTGGTTCATCCAGTTGGCGAACAGGTCGCCGACGCCAGTTGACGTGTAGATGAAATTGGCCACGGAATTGAACATGGCATTGACGTCGCGAAACACGGCGCCATAGCTCGCGAATACCAGACCAAGGATCAGGTACTTGATTCCTGAAACGGCGAGCATTCGGACATCTCCTCCTGCCGCGAAGGCCTGATAAGCGCTATACAGAAAACTGAGCAGAAGGATCGTTCCGGCGACGCCCAACACGGCGCGAGTGACATTCGCCGCATCGATGCCGTTCAAAGCGGTTTGGAGCAGTTGCTCAAAATAAAACACAGTTCACTGCCTCTTCAGGAGGTTGTAAATCTGCTGCTGGACGGCCGCCGTATTCGTCGCGCCATTCTTCACGGTGGCACTCGCGCCGGCTAGATCAATCGCGCGCACGCGCATCAGATCGGCCGTCGCCGCCTGCGTGTAGGCGTTGGCGCGAACCAACCACGCGTCGGCCTGTGCCTCAATGATCGGAGCACTCCCTGGCGCTGCGGCCTCAACGCTTTGGTTGATCTGGTCCGCGGCTTGGAGTTCCAGGTCCGCGAGGGCGTCAATTTCGATCGCTCTTTTCATTGCAGCCTGAGCCGCGGCGTCCGTCATATCCACCAAATCGCGGGTCTGGGGCGAAGCGGACGCGGCGTCGGGCACGCCGCCGTACACGGCGACGTAGTGGGAGCCGGTTTGCGCGATCTGGTTCGGATCGCCACAAAGCAGGTTCTGTTCGAACTGTTGGGTTGCCGGCAAAGTCGCGCTGTTCACCGGGATCCGCATCACGCCTTCCATCTGCGTGAAAGTTTCCTGCATGTTCGCTACGAGCGATCGCGCTTGGTTGATCAGCGTCTGGGGCCAGACGATGGTTTGCTCGAATTTCGAAGTGTCCTGCTCGATCGACAAAATGTTGTTCAGGCCGCCACCAATAACGCTGCCTAAAGTACTGCCAATCGTACTGAGGCCTGCGGCCATAATCGCGCAGCAGGGATCGAGGAACTGGCTCTTTACGGGTTTCGGCGCGACGAAGAACAAAATCACAAGTAAGACACCGGTGCGCACTTTGTAGCGCCAAGCGAGGTCAAGACCTTGTTTTACTTTCGCCATGAGCTTTCTCATCGGAGTCACCTCGCTTAGTGCCTTCGGAGCAAATTCAAGATCTGACTGTTTACATCGCCCGTAATCGTCGCTCCACGCTTCCGAAGTGCGTTCTGATGTGCCAGTCGCGCAGCTTCCTGCCGCAACTCGGCAGCGAGCATCTTCTGCGTCAATGCCTGACTTTGGATGCTTGCTGCCACCGCCGTTGCCGTGATGAACGGTGCGGAACCCGGCGCCGCCTGACCCGCTTGGTCCTCGATGTTATTGGCAGCATGAAGTGCCAAGTCGTCCGCAGCGTCGCTTTCCTTGAGTGTTTTCAGATTGTCCATAGCCAGGGCATCGTCCATGTCCATCATCGTGCGGTCGGCCGGGCTTGACGCTGTGGCCGCGGGAACGCCGCCAAAGGTGTTGCCGAACGATGCGGTGATTGCCGACAGGTCGTCCGTCCGATGATTTCGCATGGCGCTTTCAAGGGCCATGGGATTGGCCAGAGTGGCACTTCTGAGATTCAGGCTGAAGATTCCCTGCATCGGCTTCCGGTACTGGCCGATCATCTGGCTCACCATCGCCTTCGCCTGGTTGATCAGCGAAACAGGCCAGACGGCGTTCTCGTACATCTGCTGGATCGTGCTTCGGACCGAATTGATGGCATTCAGCGCGGTTTGAATCGACCCGTTGATGACGTTGAGCACAGCTTCGATCGCAGCGACTAAGCTTGCTTGCGCCCGTGCGGAAGGTGGACTGACGAGCGCGACAACGAGCGCGACAGCGAGTGTCAAAGCCAAAACCTGCCGCCAGTCTCTCGCCACGAACATCAGGTAAACGAATAGCGCAAAAGAGAAACCAAAGACCGCGTCGATCAATATGACCACGGCGAGTCCTCCCACAAACGGCTCAAATGCGGAAACAAGCCCGTGAACCAGTCGGCCAAACTACTGAGAGGGTGAAGAACAGACGGCAGAAGCAGCGAGGTCAATAGCGCCGGAACGGCCCAACCCAACACATCCACGGTCTTATGAGCTCGCGAAGAGGCAGAAATCGATTGCTCCTTCATACCACTCCTCCGTTGACGGCTCCTGAGATCTCTTCGGGCAGTGGCGGGGTATCGGCCAGCCCTCTCGGGAATTTCTTCGCGAGTTCCTCGTAGGCCTCAATCGGCGGGCGGTCCGCCAATTTCTTTAGGACCCAGGCCCGATACCGCCGTTCTCGCGGATATGTCGTGCAGATCCAGTAGTCGAGTGCGGTCGGAGTGATGCGGATGGTTTGAGTCGTCTCGGCTTTTTCTCCGAGCACGAGAAGCGCGTCCGCGCTGTCTCCTTTGCGTGGCGAGCTGAAGCGCTTCACTTCGTTCAGTGCCACCGGGTTCAGGAACAGGTGTTGAATAAGAGGACTGACATCGCCTGGCTGCTGCCCGATAATCTTGGCATTCGCGTTCTTCAAGATTCCTGGGCCGTGCTCGCGTGGCTGGAATTCCGTTCCCACGAAATCTTCAACTGTTTGGCTGATGCCCCAGACACTCGCGTTTCTTTTACGGGCCGTGCGGAAGAGCTGCACGACTTCGGGAGCGAGTGTTGGCGAATCGAGCAGAAACCAGCATTCGTCGAGAACGGTGATGCTCGGCTGTCCGTTCTTGCCACCCGCCCGGGAAGCGACGGCATTCGCGATGAGCATACTCATCGCGGTTTCGAGTCTGGGATCGGCGCTCAGACCTTCAACATTGAAGAACAGCCAATTGCTATCGAGGCGCATCGTGGTATGGGCGTCGAAGAGTTTCGAGTAAATTCCTCTCTCGCCCGTCCAGGCGCGAAGCTTGATGGCGGCGAGGCGAGCTTCGTCAATCGTGCGCTGCATCCTTTCCTCGTCACGCCATTGCGCCAGTTCTTCCCGGAGATCGTTGAAGGTGGGAATCGGATTTGAGTAGCGGATCGCGCATCTCTTGTAGGTCCTCGCGACGGCGTCACTTAAGAGGTTGTCAACGAGCGCATGATCCGAACCCGGGCTGTTGCCGATCATGTGCCGGGTGAGATTCTTGAGAAAGGCGATCTTCTCCTTGCTGGGCGAGTTTTCTCCCGGCGGGAGTTCCCATGGATTCAGCGTTTCCGAGCCGTCGAGTTTCACATCGATCACACGGCCGCCCATCAGTTGCACAAGCGGCTGATAGGAATCACCACGCTCGAGGATCGAGATTTGCGGGTTGGCTCGCGCCATCATGAGCAGGAACAACTGCGCCATGAAGGTCTTTCCACCGCCGGTCTTGGCCATAATCAGCATGTTGGCGTCGCCGAGACTCGCGTCAAAAGGCGAAAAGGGGACGAGTTGCCGATAGGGCGTCTCAAACAACATCAGGGGTGACCGCGGAGTCCCTCGCCACGGCATCTCGACCGGGAACAAATCGGCGGCGTTGAGCGTGAGAAGATCGAGCTCGCGCCGATTTTCCCCTCCCATGGCGGGCAGCCCGGTGAAGAAGAGGCGTTTTTGCGCCAGTGTCTCCGGGATCCCTCGACCGCCGTTCATCCGCGCAATCGCGTGCAGCAAACGCTGACGGCGGTCTGCCAAAATGCGCTCAGCTTCCTCCCGTTCCGTGCGGTTTTGGCACGGCTTCGAAGTTCTCACCGTCACGATCAGGCTCATTTGGCAAGCCTTGAGAGAACTCGAAATCAGGTCTTGTAGAACTTTGACAAGCTGATGCTCCGCCACCTGCGCGTCGACGTTGATTCGAAAGCCGCCGTGAAAGTCCTTCTGCGCGGCGAGCATTTTCCGCAGGCGGCTCTTGTACTGCTTGATCGATTTGCTCTGATCGGGAAGACTGACTTCTGCGTTAACGACGATGGGAAAATCCATCACCACGAGTTCGCGCAGGATCCCTGGAAAAGTGGCATCCGGCAAATCTGTCAAGGTGATCCAGGAATAGAGCAGGCCGCCGATCTTGAGATAATCGTCCTGCTCATCCTCAATATTCACGTTGGCCATCTGGCTTCGCGCGCTTTCCTGCCATAGCGAATCGTGCGGCGAGCGATAGGGAAGACTGTCGTTGCCCAGGGGATTCAGGGCCCGTTTGATCTCAAGAAAAATGTCCTGCTCCGTCATCCGCCGAATGGACATGCCGGTCGCCTGGAGTGTGGCCTCGACCCCAGCCAAGAGGCTGCCGAATTCGGCGAGAAGCTCGTCGTGTTCCCGCCGGGAACGTTCAACGCATTTCGTGGCGGAGAGGCTAAAGTTCCTGCTGGACTTCATCTTGCGCTTCCATTCGAAGTCCGGAGACTGGTGGTGAATACGCGGATTCCAAATGAAATACAAATGCAGAAAATGCTGCAGATAGAACCCTGCAGCATCGCGAGTGCGCCACATCTCGATACGGTGGACATCGAGCTCTCGGAGGGTCCCGCCTTCGTGCCGCCGTTCGCGGACGTAACCTGAGAGCAGTTCGCCGGTGCCTTCCGATATCTCGAAGCGCACCTGCATGCGCATGGAGCGCTCTGGCAGTGCTCTCACGAGTGCTTCGAGCAGTCCCTTAAGGCGGTTTCGCCCCTCGTCGCTCGCGTAGTACGACTGAATCCCTCCGATCTCAAAGCCCGCTACCATGGAACCGTCAATTTGAACGGCCACGTTATCGAGCAGATCCCGGATGCGCAGTTGTTCGCACAGAGGCGGGGCGGTCATGGATTGCTCGTAACGTTCAGCGGTGAGTGGCATGCCTATTCCCCCACTCGCAAATACGGTTTTGAGAGTTCCCGGTCCCTGTCGACTGCGGAATACACATGCGGCTTCGTATGAAACATCACCCAGTCCCGCAGGTAGCCGCGCTGCTTGCCGTACTTGAAGAGCATGAGGGCGGGAATGCTCAACGCGGGGACGACATATTGCAAGAACATGTTCATGGGTAATCCGAACATCTCCCTGTTCAGGAATCTTCCGAGAATGTTTGCCACAACCGCGACGGCGAGAATCGCGAACAAATCTTCCGCTTCGAGCCCCAAAAACGTGACTCGCGTTTGAAGATTGCGATACACCGGTGTCACTTCGAGAGACATCTTTCGTCCTCCTACGGGATGCCCGCCGTTCCGTGGGCGATGAAGAACTCGGCAAGCCGCAAAAGCCCGGACAACATGAGGCACAAGCCAGCAGCCACGAAGTGCCGCATCGATCCCTCTGTGGGATGGACCCGCGTCACGACTCCCATCCGTAAGGCCCCGGCCGCTACCTGCAAACCTGCATACACCGGCATCAGCACGTTGCAGATCCAGTCGACCAACGTGAGCAGCGAAACCCAATACACATCGGGATCATTCCAGGCTCTCTGCGAGGCGAACGTTTCCATCGCCCGTAAAAGGCCTGAAGCCATCAGGCAGGCGAATCCTCCGTACATGGAGGATGCATACGATTCGGATCGCGCGAACTTCAGGACGGCGATGGCAAAGAACAAAGCCGCCAAGGTAGGCAAGATCACATTGCCAGCCCAATTGGTTAAGTTCAGAAGTCCGTTCGTGAATGACATCTTGTTCCCTATGCCTCCATCGAAAGGACGAGTTTCCAAATTCCCGAAACACAGAGCATGGCGAGCGCAACCGCCACGAGGCGCATCGCCGGACGGCGCGTGGCGAAATTGATGATCGCGCCCACAACGGCGAGACCTGCGGCAATCGGCATGATGGTTCCGGCTAGGTAGTTCCAAAGGCTGTCCAGGACGTCGGCCGTGGCGAACTGCGTGCCCGTGTTGTAGCTCTGCATCAACGAGTATGTGGCTTGCGCGCCGAGTAAGAACATCGCGGCAATGATCGACGGTAGCGGATGTTCGCCAGAGGCAGCGTCCAGGATCGCTCGCAGCACGAAAAATGCCGCAAGCGTCGTAATCATCCGGCCCGCGACAAAATTCGTGACAAACCCCGACACATCCGATTCGAAGGAGACGAGCCAAGCACTGCCAATCCCTCCGCTTGGTATCGGGACAGCAACACCGAACGAACTGAACCATTCGAGGAGCGGACCGATGGTGATGAACACCACTGACCAGAACATCCACTTGGTAAAACCGCCGCCGCCCACGGCAAACGTGGTTCCTCCCTCGCGTCGCAAGCTGACTCCAGCAAGCAGCAGAGAGACGAGAGATGCTGCTGGCGCGAGCCCGAGGAGAACCTGGATCATGTCGTTCAAAAGCTGTGGGACGGCCATTGTCTGGTCTTTCCTTTTTCTGGTGCAGAGTGTGTCCTTACACTTTGAACGGAAGCTGGCAGGCAGCCGGATCGGTTCTGGCTCTTGTCCCAGGCTGCCAGCCAGGTCCGTCGAGGATCGCGTACTGCATCGGCCTACGGCACGCCGGCAGTCCCATTGGCGATCCAGAATTCGATCAACCGGGTGACACCTGAAACCGCCAGCAATCCGGCCGCGGCGGCGAGCCAACGGCCAACGCCACGCCCGTGTAACCAGGAGACGACAGCGCCAACGACAGCACCCCCGGCTGCTACAGGGGCGATCACGTTGCCAATCCAGTTGATGAAATTCAGGAATGCTCCTTCGGGCTGGGCGGCAGTCTGACCCTGTACGGCGACATTCGTTTGTGGTTGTTGACCGAGGTTTTGCGCCCAGAGATACTGGCCCGTTAAGATAAAGGCGATGGCAACCACGGCCAGTGGTCGCCTCGATGCCTCGTCGAGCTTCAGTTTCATGAAATGGGCCTCCTTTCTGCTTCCCGCTTCTGTGAGATCGACAACCAGGGCGGAAAAGCGATCCAAGCGCGGGAAACCTAAGGCCACTCTTCGTGTTTGTCAAAAAAGTGCGGGCCGGAGCGAAACAACCACTCGCGGAAGCGAGGACGCTGCGTGAAGCACTTTGGAAACTGAAGAGAAATTGAATGGAATTCGAGCGTCGCAGCGGGGCACAACTAACCGCGAAGCATTTCCGCATGCGGCTTTACAGCGACGAGCACTTCTTCAATGGCCGCCAACATTCGTTGCAGGTCCACAGCAACGCTCATCTCCGCTTAGGTTGCAACCTGTTGCCTCGCCAGAATTATTCCTTACCGATCCCACGCTTCATGGCTGCCGTTCGGTTCAAGAGTTAACACGCAACCGAGCTGAATTCCGGCCGGGACACACATTACAGGAGAGGACTTGGTTGATTGACTCGAAGGTTGTCTGGTCCGATCAGGTTGGTTCGGTCCCTGATCGTGTTCGGCATGTTCACGTCATGCCTCGAGCGTGGATGCCGATTCAGATCGGTATCGACGTCAAAATGAGCCGAGTGGACCGACCTTGCAGGCCTGGTCACTGCTTTTCAGGCACGACGAAAGAGCGACCAATGCTATTTCTCGTCTAGCTTCAACCTCGACGGATTTTCGCCTGACTGGTCTACCAATTCGCCCTGCTCGCTCAGAGATAAGTGCGGCACGGGCCGCAAGGGAATGGTGAGTCGATAGCGGACATAACGGCGTTCGCCTTCGCGAACCAGCGCTCCTTTCTCGACCAGATCGGCGAGGTCGCGCGTGGTGGTTGCCGGCGACGCCCCTGTGATCGTGCTGTATTTTCCGGCTGAGAGACCGCCTTTGAAACCTTCGGGGCCCTCCCGGAACATGCGCAGCAAAGCCTTTTCTTGCCGAGTGTTGAGTTGGCCCTTCAGCCGGTCAAGCAGTTTTGTTTGGTCGATCAAGAATTCCACCAGAGCGATAGTCCGACTCTGCGCTTCGATGGCGACGCCCGCAAACCAAGTCAGCCAGCGCGTGATCTCATTTTCCTTGTTCGCCGCTTCGAGCGCGTCGTAGTAGCGTTTGCGGCGCGCAAGAATCGTTGCCGCCAGAGCGGTAAGAACCGGCTGGCCGAGGCTCTGCGCCAACGCCTTTTCCGCGACGGCACGCCCGATACGCCCGTTGCCGTCCTCGAACGGATGGATGCTTTCAAAGTACAGGTGAGCGATCCCGGCTCTCGTAAGTGCGGGCTGCGTCTCTTCGCGGCCAGGCGCAGTTCGAGTGAACCAGGAAATAAATCGCTTCATTTCCGATGGAACGCGCGATGACGGCGGCGCTTCAAAGTGAACCTTTGGGTCGTGAACGGAGCCGGAAACGACTTGCATCGGCTCCGCTCCCGTTCGGTAGCGGCCGACATCCTTCAGGTCGCGGCTCCCGCTTGTCACCATGCGATGCCAGCGAGTTAGCATGTCTTCCGAGAGTGGCTCGGCAGAAAACCGATAGAGGTCAACCATCATTTCCGCGATGCCTCGCTCTGCAGGACGAATGCGCCGTTCATCTGTCGCAATGCCCAGTTGCTTGCGTAGGGAGGACTGCACGCTCGCACGATCCAGAATTTCGCCTTCGATTTCCGAAGTCGTCACCGCCTCCGTGCTCATCGCCTCAATCGTGAGCCGGTCGCGGTCTTCCTTGCCCAAGTGCCGAACGGCTCCGAAATACATCCCTCCGCCGAGAAGGAACTGCTTCTCGGCAGTCTCCAGCCGCGCAGGATCCCATCGAAAATTGGGCCAATCCGATCTTTGCCAGTTCCACATCATGAGCGATAGGCTATCTTTCTATCGCTCACAGCTTGACACATTCCTGAGCGATAGCGGTACTGCTATCCATCGCCGATTGTGCTCAGCAGATTGTTTTTTGGGTAATCCAGGCCGCAACACGAAGCGGGGTCGTTTGGAGAAGTACTGCTTGCCCCACGGTTGATAATGGCCGCTGGCTGCCGGTGGTCAGCCCGCCGAATCGCCTTCTAAATCCTTCTTACGGGCCATTGCTTCGTTGGCGCCGCACCTATTGTGCGCTGTTTTCCACGATCGGCTGCCGATACAGTGCGCTCAACTCTTGCCTTAATTGCAGTAACTGGCGGAGTTCTTCTGCTGTCGGAAGCGACTCGTTCATAGCTGGCGGTGCCTGAGCGTGCTGTGCCTGCTCCTCATTCGCGGTCGACCCCTTTTCAATGACGACGTAAAAGCGAGTGTTGCCCGGAACCGATACGACGATATTTTGATTGAATGCCAAGCTGTTCAATTGCTGGTCGCCCGCGATCCCGATGTTTGTGGCAATCTGATCTCGCACCAGAGCGCCTTGCGATAGCTGTGCATTCAGCCCATTTGCCCCAATGGCATAGGAGGCTGCTTGCCCGATGCCACTAAAGGCCCGGATGAGGAAATTTGTTCCCGTTCGTCTTCCGCTCACAACGCCTCTAAGCGGGCCAAAGTTCAGGCTCATCGCCGTTGCATCGACTTTTTCCCTGGAACCGTCCGGCATTTGGATCGTATCGAACCGGATTCCTATATAGCCGGATCGGTCTGCCTGCTGCAGGCTGCCGATCACCCGGGCACCTGCGGGCACCAAAATTTCCCCATCTCGCTCGTAGCTATATTCGATCGCCGCCACGACGGGAGTTTTGACTGCGCTGCTGACAACCGCTTGCAGCCGAGCCATCAGTCGCGTTCCTGCCGGCAGGTTCAGCGTCCTCGGACGTTCGTCCGCTGGAGCTGGCGCGTGTCTGAGGGCAGAAGCTGCCGCGTTGGTTTGCATGTTCCGCACAAACACGAGTGAGGCTTTACGGAGATCGTCCGACGTTGGCTCACCGGTCGTTTTCGAAGACTGAGTTCGTTGTTCGCGCTGCGCAATATCCGAGAAATTGATCCTCGCGAGGGAGTAGGGTCCCGCACTACCCGGGTTGGTAACAGGAATGTGAGTTGATCGAACAAGCGGCTGAACCGGTCGCGCAGTTCTGCCGATCTCCTCCGGCGTGACCTCTCGTTCCGGTGCCACATCTGCTGGGCTGGTTTGCGCGTTCAGGAGCGGCGTGATGGAACCTGGTTGACCGCTGTGTTGCTGACCTCGGATCATTCTCCGTCCCAAATCGGGCGTGCCCAGCGGTCGCGCGCTGGTGGCCTTCTTCGTGTTCGAAGATGAAAATACCCCCAGAAGCAGCAAGAGGACTGCAATCGCTGCTCCGGCAAGGAGAAAAAAAGAGCGAGTTCGGTCGCGGCCCAGTTCTCGTCGGCTCGCAGGCTGCTGTTCCCGCCGAGCTTTATCGAAAGCCTGACGAAATGCTTCACGCCATCCGGGGCGCATTGAAATTTCCCTCTCTCCGGCCTGCCCCTCGTCCAGGTTGACGGGCGTTCCGCCGGCCGCCTTATTGCCTTCCTTGATCATTTTGGCCCTCCGACGCAGTGCTGATCCCGAATCCGATAGGCGCTAAGGCGGGGCGGTCGACAGCGCCGGATTCGGCTACTTGCAATAGAAGCGTCTCGTTCGACTGCTTGTATGGAGGTCGCTCGAACAATACGACGCCATCCGCGCGCTCGCCCGGGCCAATACGGCGCTTGCTTAGCCGGAACTCCGTGATTGGCAATTGCTCTGCCGTGGACCATTTCGTGTGGTGAAAGACTTTTCCCGAAGTGATGGTCCCACTCAATTGAACCTGCGGCGGCATGAGCAGAACTGCATGTTTCATCGGATTTATCACGGAGAACAAGACGATTACTTGGCCTCCGCCGTCAATCACGCGACTGACCCCGGCTCGCACCCGGTCTCCAGAGACTGATTTCTCCGTGATGCGCTGTCCATACAACGCCGGCAGTGGTGCGCTTTCCTGTTGCTCCAAGAGCTGATCGAGACTGGTGCTGCGCTTGGGGCCGGATTGAGTGGCGATGCCCCCCGACGTCAGTCGCGCCACGCTTCCGACATGCCCAAGGCGAGCGGACGGGTCCGCGGTGCCTTCGGCGGCCGGCTCAGCGTCGGTAAGAGAAACGGTGCCTCCGACTAGTTCAGAAGGAAAACCTGATGGCGGAACGAAGAAGTTGCCGGCCGGCTCAAATCTCAGCAAGAAATCCACACGATCGGAGTCCCCTGATGGATCATCTCCGCGACTCACGAGCAGCAAACTGACCTGCCGTCCGTTGGTCATCGAGATCAGCAGATTTGTCTCAGCCGGTTTCATGGTAGCCGCCTTGACGAACACAAGTTTCGGCTCGCGGTCTGTGTGCTCCACTTGGAAGCGAGAGGGATCTCCGACGGCCACGGAATTGACCGTGTCGGGCAGGCGAACGGTCGTTATAAATCTCGGCGCCACCTCGACAACAGTCACTCTTCGTTGGAGATCGGTCTGGGTGACGATCTGCGGCTGCACCTGAACCGTCTGTGCAAAGGCACAACGCAGATCGAAGGCAAGGCAGAGGAGAAGGAGACCGCCGAAGGCTCTCATCGTACGCTCCCCCGAGTTGTTAGAGTGTTCATTGCGATCCTCCGTGCGTTCTCGCGACGCCCCATACGATAGAGTTGCGCCACCCTGCTGACGTACTGAAAAACCTCCGGAGAGGAATATGCCAGTCCCCGCAAAAGGATCGGCGATTCACCAGTCTGATAGGCCGCGACGGCCAGCCGCAGATCGCCCCGAAACAAGCGAATCAGCCACGCTAGATAGGCCACTCCACCTCGAATGTTCTGCTCGATATCGAACCGGTCCTCGACCCCGAAGCGAATGGCGGTAGCTGGCATGAGCTGCATCAGTCCCGCAGCGCCCTTGCTTGAAACCGCATACGGATTCCAATCCGATTCAACCTGAATAATGGCGTCTACGAGTTCCACGGGCACTTGGAAGGCAGCGGCATAAGTCGCGGCGCAGCGGGCAGAGAATTCTCGTACGCCGCCTGCATTCGCGACATGAGCGAAAGGCAAAACAAAGAGAACCAAAAATACCGAGAGTTTCGCGACGAGTGCGATCGGCCAGATTATCAAGCTGCGCATGCCGCGCTCCTCGTTCGATGAATCTCGTCTCTGTAAAGTTTCGAATCGGCGACGAGGCCTTCGAATCCTTCGCGAAGCAGCAACCTGCCGCGGTCTGCTACGGTCTTCGCCAGCAAAGGCAACAGCACGTCCCTCTGCTCAGGCATGATCTCTTTCACGCCAAGAATCTGTAGAGCCTGAGCCAAGTCGAGCATCTCCGCGATCGAGGGCGGCTTCTCCATGTTCCAGCCCCGCAGAGCATGCGCGAGACCGGCCATTTGACCTAGCAGCAAGGGCCCATTGTCGGTGCTCCGAGTAGCAAGGATCTCGACTTCCCGTTCTACTGGCGGATACTCAAACCGCAAATACAGGCATCGCCGACGCAAAGGGTCACCGAGGCGACGCTCTTCGTTCGAGCTCAGCACAACGAACGGGGTAGTCGCAGATTTGACCGTTCCTAGTTGGGGGACGGTCACCTGCCACGCACTTAGCATTTCGAGTAGCAGCGCTTCGAACCCCTGGTCCACTTTGTCGAGTTCGTCCACCAATAGCACGCAGGGCTTCGGCGAGTGGCGAAGGGCCCGCAGGAGCGGCCCCTCCGCGAAAAAATCGAGAGAGTGCAACCGTGTTCGGATTCCGGTCCAATCGCAGCCGAGACTGTCCTTCTGCACTTCAAGAAAGAGTTTCTGCAGGGCTTCATCGAATTTGCCGATCGCTTTTTCCTCGGTGATTCCCTCGTAGCATTGCAGGCGTTCGACAACGGTGTTTGCTGCGGCCGCGACTGCATACGCCAATTCGGTCTTGCCGCAACCGGGCGGACCTTCCACGAGCAGAGGTTTCCGCATTCGCGCCGCGAGATACACGACTTCGAGAGTTATCGGATCGACGACGTACCGCGCATCTCTCAAACCGGCCGCGAGTTCCTCGATTGAAGCAAACAAAGACCGCGTCTCCCAATTGCGGATGGAACATACGCCCGAGTGGTCAAACTTTCACGCAAGCGGCTTGCGGACTGGTTCGAAATGAGGGGGACTGCACAGGCGGCGACTCCAAGCTCTTAACAGGAAACTCGTAGTGTCGACACTCGATACGCCTCCAAGAGGGTAATTCCCCGGTGGGATTTGATCGTTGATCGCATGTTCTGAAGTTTTTTACGCCAATCCTGGCGTGCATGGCTACCCGTTGCGTGCCATAGCAAAGGTACTGAAGGGAGACTCGGCCAGCTCTGATGAAAGAAATGGCCGAAGCCTCGATTCATGGCGGCCTCACACGACTCGAAAGAAACCAGAGATAATCTGCCAATCCACAGTTTGATGGCGGTCGTGAGCAGACCTGGACCGTTGGGGATCGACCGCAACGAATTTGTGCTAATGCCTGAATTCATTGCTGCCTGTTCAACCGGCGTACAGGTTGAAGTACTGCCCGATTCCCGCTAGTCTCGGCTCGATAGCTTCTCCGGAAAAGTTCGGGGAAGGTTTGAATATCACCCTTGAACGCTCGAACGAAATCGATACGGGTCTCCGGCGCCGAATCCAGACTCCAGACCATCGCCAGCCGGAATGCGAGCAAGCAGTTGTTCCGGCTTCCGTGGAGCAGATTTCGTAACTCCTACGAAAGGTACCCGCGGTGGCAGGCTCTGGCTCTCTGGGGCGAGGCGATCATTCGAATCGCGGGCTGTGTACCGCCACCGGTGCTGACGACGGTTGCGAAGCACTGCCCAGGTTTTGTGGAAGCCAACGACAATTGGGAACAATCTCCCGCCTTTCATTTGTTGGAATGGGTACATGCCAACCGGTTCAGCAACGCGAAAAAGGAAGGCTGGCTGGATGCGCTGATCTTTTATGGAGTCAGACACCCCGCTTCACGCGCAGTCTGGACGTATTTTGAGAAATGCGAAGAGCAATGGAGCCGAGGGCGTCCAGCATCGTTGCCTAGCTTTGATCGATGGTGGCGCCTCGGACAACGCGCGCCCCTGGATGCCGGCCCAAGCTGCCGCGTGATTACTGGAGCGGTCGAAAGCTTTATTGAATGGAAAGCCTTCACCTTCTGGTTGCGCCCGCTGTTTTTCGGTTCTATCGGGCTGCCGCCAGACGCCCTTTCAGAGATGGAATCGCGGTGTCCCGAACTTGTCGAATTCAGTAAGAAAGCGAACGCGATTCGCCGGCCCGCAACGAGAGCGGAACTGTGGCGCCGGATCATCGGCATTTGTCAGGATCGCGCCGCCTCGCGAGCGAAGCGGGAAGGATGGCTCGGAATTTTACTTGAGCAGGTGGCGTCGTATCCACTGTACGTAAGGACCCACGCCTATGCCGCGCACTGGAAACAGGAGTGGAACCGTCGTCGGCCTCCAGCATATCCTTCCCTTGCGAAATGGAAAGAAGCGGCTGCGGAATACATCGACGATTTAGATCGCGCTTGACGCCCTGGTCTCAGGCGGCGGTGCCAGAAGGCTTCGCGGCACACAGCTTAATGTGGCGAAAGAACACATTTCCTCGGATCGCGCGACCGCACTTGGCGCATTGCCTGACGATGTATGCGTGTTTGCGAAGAGGCGTGAGACGCAACGAGCCAGCTTCACCTGAGCGACGGACGAAGTCCATCGACGCCTCAAGCCAAGCTCTCGTCTCTCGGTTCAGGAATTCATAATTTATGAGTGAGCCGTAACGACGGCAGAAATGCCTGAACGATTTCTCTGTGATCGTGGGGTCGTATAGCTTCAGCGCCCGCTGCGAAATAAGGGCTTTTAGGGTCGCGATCGGGATGCCCAAAGAGCGGGCTGTTTCCGCCCACACCCGTTCGGCTCGCGAACGGTTGGACGTAGCCGAGGCCGAATCCGCGGACGAGGTAGGATCGCTAAGCCTAGAGCAACTGGCCCCCGGGCCGGGAGCGTCAATATTCGGAATTGGCCAGTTGAATCGACCGCTCCCACCTAAGGCCTCGAGCGACTCTCGCGTAATCCGTGGGTCGCGAACTTCGAGCAGGCCTTCCACAATCAGGCGCTGGATCGTTTTCTTCCCCAGATGCAGGTCCGTCGCGAGTCCTTTGCGGGAAAAGCCTTCCGAATGAACGCGGCTGCTTTTACCGAGAATCATCAGATGGTAACGCACTGCCGCTTCCGATCGATGCAGCAGTTTCGCTATAAACCGGGGAGTCTTGTATCCCGCCAGGTTCAGCAGCAAATCATTGTCGTGCGCGGACCACGGTAAATGGGAACGTTCCTGCCAACGCTTCGGGAGCCTCCGACCGAGATGGAGCTTGGCGGCACGTTTCCAGATCACGTGCGGCTGCCAATCAGGATGGCACTTCAACAGCGCGCGAACCGCCTTTTGCTTACCAAACCAGCCATTCTCATATCCGCGAGCGAGAACCTGGTCGTCGCCTGAGCTCCATCTGCTTCGGGCGTGGCGTTTCCCGTTCGAAGGAAACTTCAGCTGGCGAATACGTCGCCACAGGCTGGCACGCTCGATGCCGGACTCGAGCTTTAGAATTCTTTCTATCGCTGCGTGCGAACCAAGGCGTCCTTTTTGGGCACCGTCGCGCAGAATCTGGTCCACGTGTTCCGGGCTGAAGAACCGGAAAGAATCGTGCTCCGTCGCTTGTGGCCAACGGTCTGACATAAGACGCGACTGCGCTGCTCGATTAATCGAGAGACGATGGGGAACCGCCCGAGTTCCGCATGGATGCTGGCCTCTTCTCGGTCTTGTGGTTTGACCGGCGTAGTGCAAGGGCCGATCTCATGCTTCGCAGATATCTTTTGGTCGGCAGCCATCTCTCCTGCCGCTCGGAAAAGCAACCGCTCGCGAGGCGGAGATCGTGCGCTCCCCCGGCTTGCAGATCTTGGAATAAGTTGTTTGTGGTCGGAAAACCGTCCGCCGAACAGCGGGTCTTCTCCAATCCCGAACGATTCGACGCAGTTCCGCGCGCTGGCTCTTTCACGAGAGGAGGACAAATCGAGACTCGCCACGGTAGGAGTGGCGACCATACCAGCCGTCGAACAGGCCCGTTGTTAAAACAGACTCGTTCCTTGAGCGTGTCCCAGCGCCTTCTCAGCCCGTTCCAGATCCAGCAGCCGCTGCTCGAGCTCAAGGCGAAGGATTTCAGCCTGCTGGTAGAGACGTGCATTTTGAATGGCGACTGCGGCTGGAATCGCAAGAGACCGGGCCAGCCGCAAATGCTCGCCAGTGAAGGCGTGCGGATTCGGATTGCCAAGAGATAGAACGCCCAATAGCTGCTGTGAGGCTGACAGAGGCACGCACAACCACGAACGCAGGTGTGAGAACCCGGCGAAGCGCTCCCAATCAGGTTCCTCCGTCGTATCCGAAACCAACAGGCTGTTGCCCGTGGTGAGCACCTGCATCAGGAAACGGCTGTCTCGTGCGTCGAATGTGTCAAGCGAGTAGCCGTCCCTACCCACATCGCGATCGACCTCTCGAGCGAGGAAGAGGCGGCTGTCCGTTTCGACAAGGATGACTTGTGCTGAAGAGCAGGGAATCAGTTTCAGGACGGCGCGAAGCAGCGTGTCCAGCACGCAGTCCATGCTCAGGTTTCGGGTTAGGGCCAGGCTGGTTTCGCGGAAAGCCTCAGCCTCTGCTCGCGCTGCTACCGCCAAGTCGTAATTCCGGGCGATTTGCTCTTCGGCATCCTTCCGGGCGGTAATATCCTGAACCGTTCCTACAACGCGCTGTACCGCTCCGGACGGATCCGTAACAGGAAATGCGCGAGCCAAAACCCACCGAATTGTATTGTCTGGTCTGATGATTCGGAATTCGTCTTCCAGATGGCTGCCCTGCACGGACTCATTCAAACGCGACAGGATGCGCGCCCGGTCCTCGGGGTGCACGGCTTCTTGGCAGGATGTTGGATCCTCGATGAGTGATCGGCATGCTCGACCAGTGATCGTCTCGAATGCGCGACTCAGATACAGCACCCTTCCCTGACGCACATCGATCATCCAGAAGATTTCCTGAATATTGTCGGCCATTTGTTGAAAGCGTTCTTCACTGTCACGCAGCGCGATCTCGGCTTCCTTCTTCCTGGTGATATCGCGGAAAACGGCGACGTGCCGCCCTGGAAGAAAATTCAACCTCACTGCGTATTCCACGAACCGGGCGTACCCGTCTGCACCCACGATGCTGCTCTCCGCGTATGCCGCCCTGCGATTCCGCAGACGTTTCAACGTTATGCCGAAGTTCTGGTCGGTAGCGAACAATCGTCCGATCGGCCTTCCTGCCAAAGCGCCGCTCTCGTTGCCCAATAGAACCAGAGCGGCCGGATTGGCTTCGAGGCAGGTCCCGGTGTTGTCAAAAATAAGGATACCGTCCAAGGCGTTGTCGAAAATGGATTTGTAGGTCCGCTCAGCGACCTCCAGTGCTGTAGCCGTGTCGTACTGTTCGCGGCGCGACCGCGATAGCGAAAGGCCAATCAAGCCCATTGCGGCAGCCAGAGACAGCACGAGGAGAGCAAGCAAAACGGAAGAGAAAGAACTTCGGTAGAAGCGGGGGCTAAGAACTGCAGCAAGCAGAGCACAGGCAACGGAGAAGACAAAAATGTGCCCGAAGGGCGTCCGTCTGTTCCGCTCCCAGCGAGTGTCCAAAGGGGCGGTAGGGCGACCTCTCATTGTTGCCCTCCATCAACAGCACCGCGATTAGACCGGATGCTATTCCGACGCTACCAAGGAGTCAATGGGTGCTGCGGCGAACGGCCCGTGGGCGCGTCCGCCAAGACCTGCGATACGGGCGCCGGTGGCCGCTGGCAACGAAGGATACCAATTGTTGTCCTCCGCGACGACTGCTCGCGATAGAAGTCAATCGCGAAGCGTAAGAACTGGTTACGGATTGCGGTCATTGCTCCTCACTCGACTCCCATCATCACCTGGCGAAGCACGCGTACAACGTTCTCGCCCAGAATTTCTTGCAATTCCCCTTTCTACATATTCTCGTTTCATCAAGAACTGCTACAAGCGCCGGCATCCTTGAAGCGTGAGAGAGCTGGTCGGGCAAAGACGGTGCTTCTATGGCCGTAAACGGCGGCCTATTCGACACCAACTCAGTCGAAATCAATTCGATGATCGCGGTTTGCCACTCGGTCACGGTTCGATCGCGGCGGAGACGCGGTTTTGCTTCAGCGTGGAGTTGAACGCCGGAGTCTCAGCAGTGACGAAATGCCTGAACTCGCCCTGAATGCGCGCCAATTCTTGTTTGAATTCCTCATTCACCGCGGTTTGTTGCGCTGTTGGAGCCAAGTCGCCGCCTCCGCTTCCTGACCCGGGAGTGCCAACCATCGGCCCAACCATCCAACTGATGCGCTCGTAAAGCTGGACCGGCTCGCGGAAGGCATCCTCGCTGCGGCCGGTGTTGTGGACATCGATGACCTGACCTTCAAGCACGACGGCTTTCTCTTCGAAGTCCTTGGCAGCGCTGATCGCCGCGGAATACTTATTGGCGTTTGCGGAGTTCGCGCTCGCCGCGCTACCGCCATTCGCTTTTGGGTTTCCTGTAGTGCTGAGTATCGTGATCAGGTCTTCCACTTGCCGGCGCGTCCATTCAAGGTGATTGATCATGTCGGCCGCTTGATCTTCCTCTGCCATGACTTCGCGGGCGAATTGCACTTGCGCGCGAATGCTTTGCTCCGTGCCTGGCGAGTGCGGATCGGGCAAAACTGTAAGTGGCACAGTCGCTTCATGCGAGCCGGCCTTGACGTGCACGGTGTAATTTCCCGGCGAAACAACCGGGCCCGCCGGCGGAATACGCGTGCCATACGCGGCGTAGTTACGGTGAACCTCGGCCCAGGGTGCGTCGGGCGGTGTGACCTGCATCTTTATCGCTGATCCGGATTCGTATCGCAAATCCCACCAAACACGATTGAACCCGGCGTGGGCGTTCACCTTGAGCGCGCGGATCGTTTCGTTGCCGCTGGTAATCGTGATCTCAACATTCTTGTCGGGAGCGGCGAGGTGGAAATTGATGTCGGCGCCGTAAGGAGCATTCTCGCCGATGACATGGCTGCCGACATCGGCCTCGCGCGCATCGTCGACGTTGCGGAACCGATAGACGTTTCGCGGCTTGAACACGTGGAAATCTTCGCTCTGCACCGAGTCCCATTCGCGCAACGGAGTGATGTCGTCGAGGATGTAGACGCCGCGGCCGTGCGTGGCGAGGACTAGGTCATTAAAGGTCGGCTGAATCTGCACGGTGTACACCGGTGCGGGAGGCAGATTACTGCGAAGGCGCGTCCAGTGATCGCCGTCGTCCCACGAGATGTAGAGTCCGTTGTCCACGCCAAGGTAGAGCATTCCCTTGCGGACGGGGTCTTCCGTGATCCAGTGAGCGCTGCTGTTCATGCTTTTCGGAACGCTTGCCGTGATGAGCTTCCAGCTTGCGCCGTAATCGCTGGTTTTGTACGCGCGCGCATCGTAGATGCCGACGTGCTGCAAGTTGATCGTGACGTAGCACGTCCCAGCGTCAAAATGCGAAGGCTCCACGTTCCACACCGTGCCCCACGCAGGCAAGTCCGGGATGTTCTTCGTGACGTTGGTCCAGTGCGCGCCACCGTCCTGCGTGACATTAACCTGACCGTCGTCGCTCCCGGTCCAAATCACTCCTGCTTTCACCGGTGATTCGGCGATCGAATAAAGCGTCGCGCCATCATAGGTGACAAGATCATCCGGGCTGATTCCACCGGAATCTTGTTCGTGCTGCGGATTATTCGCGGTGAGATCCGGGCTGATCACTTTCCACGACTGGCCGCCATTTTCGGTCATGAAGACCACTTGCGCACCAACATAAACGCGGTTGTGGTCGTGAGGCGAAATCGCAATGGGTGTGACCCAGTCCCAGCGATATTTCATTTTTGCCGGCGGCCAACCATACGACGTGACCGGCCATGCCGTAACATCGCGAGCCATGCCGCTGCGAAAATCCATCCGATCGATGCGGCCGTTGTCGCAGCCCGACCAGACGATATTGGAATCTTTGGGATCAGGAACCGCATAGCCGTCTTCGCAGCCACCGGCGCTGGTGATGTAGCCCAGCGACATGCCGCCACCGAAAAATCCACCGGAGAGGATGCGGCTGGGTCCGCGGAACGAAGAGCGATCCTGCAAATTGCCCATCACGTGATAGGGAATGTCATTGTCCGCGTAAACGTGATAGGCCTGCGAAATGGGCAGCACGAAGCGCTGGTACGTTGCGCCGCGATTGTTGCTGATGCTGATGCCCGCGTCATTGGCGACGAGAACGCGATTCGCGTTTGTCGGATCGATCCAGACGTCGTGATTGTCGCCGCCGGCGGATTCGAGGCCCGTAGCGGGCGGCGGGCCGCTCTGCGGTTCGGGCGGACCAAAACCGCCGCGAAATCCGGGTACAAACAGAGTGTTCCCGCCGTCGCGAGACATGCTGAAAGCGACAGAAACAAAGTAGAGCAGGTTTTCATCGTCGGGCGAAACGGCGAAGCGTGTGTAATAGGGTGAGCGCTCGGTGGTGACGTGCGACTGATTCACAAGAACCCAATTACGGCCGCGATCGTCAGAGCGGTAGAGTCCGGGCGTCGTGTCTTGCACGAGAGCGTAGACGCGATCCGGATTGCTTTGGGCAATCGCTACGGCCACTTTGCCGAGCGCATGATCGGCTGGCGGAAGGCCATGGCCTGAAATTTTATTCCAAGTGCTGCCGCCGTCGCGGCTGACGTAAACACCGCTCGACGTGCCGCCGCTATCCAAATTCCAGCGGTGAATGGAAACCTGCCACATGCCCGCGAAGAGGGTGTTGGAGTCGCCAGCGTCCATGGCCAGCTCGGAGCAGCCTGTGTTTTCGTCTATGAAGAGGACCTGCTGCCACGTTTTTCCGCCATCGTTGGTGCGGAAGATTCCACGTTCGTGTTGCGGGCGAAACGCTTGGCCTACAGCGCAAACAAAGGCGCGGTCGGCGTCATGTGGGTCGACGACGATTCGCGCGATGTGACCTGTTTGGTCCAGGCCGATATGCTGCCAGCTTCTGCCGGCGTCGGTGCTTTTGTAAACGCCGTCCCCCATCGCGTAATACGGACGAATCAGCCAGGACTCGCCTGTTCCCGCGTAGATCACATTGTGCGCGGACGGCGCCATGGCCAGGGCGCCAATGGCGGCGACGTCCTCATGATCGAAAACCGGCTCCCAGTTCGTGCCGGCATCGGAGGTCTTCCAGATTCCGCCATCCGCCGCGCCGATGTAGAGGACATTCGGATTTCCCGGCTCGCCGATGATTGACGCCACGCGATTCCCTTCCGGACCGACAAATCGGAAGTGCAGGGCCGCAAAGGGACCACTGCCATTCTCAGTCTGCGCGCGGCGGCCCTGAGCGTAAATGCCTAACGGCAAAAGGGCACACAGAGTCGCGATTACGAGAGAAAATAGAGGAGCATTCCAGAACTTATTCGCACGATTGCGATTCGCCATTGGCAGCTTCTCCTTGAGCACCTGCGGCAAACCAACGCCGAGCGCGAAGCAAAGTCCCCGCAGCAGGTTGTCAAAATTCGGCGCTAAGCTACAGCACGGCTAGCGGTGCGTTCAAGGGAAATCTCCAACCCTGCTCGAGACTGGCGCGCCGTGGTTTCGATGCCGGCTTGTGGAAGATTGACGATAACGTGCCGCACTTTTAAGGCTGAATGGCCAGTAGCAACTTGTGAGACTTCAGCAGAGCGTTAAACGTCGGAACGTCCTTTGCGTCGAAATCACGCAAAGCAGACTGCGACTGGTCGATCCATTGACGGAAATAATCGTTGACGGCGACGGCTGAAGCGGTAGGCCCCTGATCGGCTTCGCCTTTGTCATATAAGGCCGTCAGTTTCTGATACAGCTCACTGGGATGGCGGTTGAGGTCCTCGTTGCCGTCGGTAAGGTACACGTCCATTAGCCTGCCCTCGATTGCTGTGGCGCGAGCGGCCAGATGTGTTGCAGCATCTACCACGGGTTTTTCGGCCGGGTCCGCACCGTATCGCTGTTCAATGGACGCCACTTGTTGGCGAGTCCACTCGAGATGTTCAATCATGTCGGACACCTGATCGGTCTCAGCGAGTAACTGCGTTTCAAAATTCCACCCGGCTCGCAACGACGCTGGAGAACCTAGCGAATGAGGATCGGGCAGTACCGTAAGGGACGCCGAAAGCGTTTTCCCGCCGGCCGTAAGCCGCACTGTATAGTTCCCGGGCAAGGCCAGCGGCCCGCGCAGGACGTTGGGAATCATGATGCCCGTCAGGATGTGATAGCCCTTTGGCCCGTTCGGTACCCATGGCGCGTCGGGCGGCGGCACAAGCATATGCGGCATGCGGCCATTCTCGCCGCGCAAGTCCCACCACACGCGATTGATGCCCGGCTTCGCATTCACGTTCAATTTGCGGACCACTTTGTCGCCTGCGCCGAGAATCTCAATTCTGGCGTGCGGATCAGCCGCACGCAGATAAAAGTTGAGATCGGCGCCATACGGCGGGTTCTGACCGACGATTCGTGCGCCCGGTTCGGACATGCGCCCATCCTGCACCTGGCGGAAGCGGTACGCAGCACGCGGCGGAAAAAGTTGGGCATCGTGCTGCTCCGGATCGTAAGCGCGTAGTGGTGTGACATCGTCGAGGATGTAATCGCCGCGACCGTAGGTGGCTATAACGAGATCATTAAATCGCTTCTGAACAGTCAGCCAGTAGACTGGCGCGGGAGGCAAATTGTTGTTCAGGTTCGCCCAATGCCCGCCATCATCCCAGGAAACGTAAACGGCGTTATCGGTGCCGAGATACAGCATGCCTCTGCGGACGGGATCCTCGATCACACAATGCGCGGAGCTATTCGGAGAGTGGGGAATACCGGCGCTGATGAATTTCCATGAGCCTCCGAAATCGTTCGTTTTGTAAACGTATGCGTCATAGTTACCCATTTGCTGGAGGTTGACGGTGATGTACGCCGTCTCGGCGTCGAAAGGAGATGGTTCGATGTTCCAGATGGTTCCCATCGGCGGTAGATCGGGAATATTCTTCGTCACGTTTGTCCAGTGCCCGCCGTTATCGCGCGTGCCGCTGACCTGCCCGTCGTTCGTGCCCGCCCAAATAATTCCCGGCTTCACAGGCGACAACGCGATGGACTCAATTAGCGCCGCGTCATACGTATAGAGATTGTCCAAGGTGATGCCGCCCGAGTTTTCCTCATGATTCTTGTCATTGAGGGTCAAATCAGGACTGATGACTTTCCACGTTTGGCCGCCATCGATGGTTTCGTGAACGTACTGGCTCCCAACGTAGACGTCCTGGGAGTTAAAAGGCGATAAGGCCAAGGGGATCGACCAGTTCCAACGGTATTTCACATCGGCCGGCGTCCATCCGTCGTTCACGTCGGGCCACACGCTAACGTCGCGAACCTGTCCATCGCGAAGATCGAGACGGCTGATTACACCCTCATAGCAGCCAGACCAGATAACGTCGGGATTAGCCGGATCTGGAGTAGCGAAACCGCTCTCGCAGCCGCCGACGGACTGAAAGTCCGCCGCATGAATGCCACCACCGAAGAAGCCCGATTGCAACGTATTGCTGGGACCGCGGAACGAGTTGCTGTCCTGAATATTTCCGAAAACGTTGTACGGAATCTGATCATCGGTTGTCACGTGATACACCTGCGCGATTGGCAGGCGGACGGACTCGAAGCTGTGACTGCCGTCCAAGCTGATCGAAGCGCCTGCATCATTGGCCACCATGATGCGATTGGCATTCAGCGGATCGATCCAAAGATCGTGATTGTCGCCGCCGGCGCTGGCGAAGCCGCCGGTACGCGGCTTAACAAAGCTGTGTCCGCCATCTAGCGAGATCACGTAGTTGGGACTGAGAAAATAGAGTCGATTTTCGTCCGTCGGAGAAACGCCGAAGCGATCGTAGTAAGCGTCCCGCTGCAACATCATGTGGTCATGGCTAACCAAAGTCCACGTAGCGCCGCTGTCATCGGACCGATAGAGAGAGGGCTGCGTATCCTGAACTAGCGCATACACGCGCCGCGGATCACTGTTAGCCACGGCCACTGCAACTTTGCCGACGGCGTGATCGGCAGCCGGCATTCCATGCTCGACAACTTTCTGCCACGTTGTGCCTCCGTCCCGACTGACATAAACGCCACCGCCTGTGCCGCCGCTGTCCAGATTCCAAGGATGAATGAGCAACGACCACATGCCGGCATAGAGCGTGTTCGGATCAGTCGGGTCCATCGCTAGATCCGAGCAACCCGTATCTTCGTTCACAAACAGAACCTGTTGCCAGGTCTGCCCTCCATCCAGCGTGCGGAAGATGCCACGTTCATGCTGCGGCTTGAATGCTTGCCCCAAGGCGCAAACAAACACTCGCTGGGGATTGTGTGGATCGATTACGATGCGCCCGATGTGGCCGGTTGCTTCCAGACCCATGTGTTGCCAATGGCCGCCAGCATCCGTAGACCTGTAGACGCCATCGCCCATGGGGTAGTACGGACGAATCAGCCAAGTCTCGCCAGTTCCTGCCCACACCACGTTGGGAGTCGACTGCGACACAGCCAAAGCCCCGATTGCCGCGACATCTTCGTGGTCAAAAATCGGCTTCCACGTGACGCCCCCATTTTCCGTTTTCCAAATACCGCCCGAGGCGGCGCCAACGTAGTCCACCAAAGGATTCCCAGCTACCCCCGCAATAGCCGCTGCGCGATTCCCGTTTGGGCCAATGAATCGCCACACTAATTGCGCCAGAGGATTGCTTTGCCCTTGGCGCTTGTCCGGCGTTTGCGCCGGCGCGTACGCTGCCAGCGTTAGGAGAAATGCAGCGAGCACCGCCCCAGCAGTCAACTTGCGTCCGCGATCAACGCACAAGTCACCTACGCGCTTAACTATCGGTCCCGTTCGAAGCGCTAAGCGCGACATGCGGCGCAGATTGCTGAAACGAGCGTTCCTCAGTTGCTCAAATCGCTTGCGGTCCATCGATGTTTCCTTTCGCATTGAGGAAGGTTTCTCCATTCGGCAGGTTGTCTACTCGACTGAGTGCACTCAGCACAGAGACCACACCTGTGACGTGTGGCGCCGCCATCGACGTGCCGCTATCGTACCCGTAGGTGTCGTTCGGAGTCGTGCTCAGGATGTCTCTGCCCGGCGCGCCAATATGGACCGTGCGTCTCCCAAAATGTGAAAACGTGACGAGCGCGTCGTTCCGATCCGTCGCGGCCACGGCGATCACATTTGGAAGATAGAAGCTCGCGGGATACACCGGATACACATCGTTGTCCGAGAAGTCGTTCCCGGCCGCTGCGACATAGAGCGTGCAACAATGCGAGTCTTCGGGTCAAGACGCCGGAAACTCGTGGGCCGGGGTTTCCTCAGTCCGAGCACTTGTGGGACGGCAACGTGCCTTGCAAGTGAAGCGCGATAGGTAAATACCCCAGTTTGACCACAAAGGCAAGCCCTGTCGGGCTCGACCGGACGCACCCATTTGTGTCCACAAGTATCCGCCAAGCATCCACGTTTCCGAACATTTCCTGCCTGTTAAGCACCTCCGGCGAGATCGCCGTCGGCTGGTTCATTCGTGAGATAGCCAAAGCTCTTGAACGGGCCGCCTCGACCGTGAGCCGGGATATCACTCGCCATGGTGGCCGTCGTTCGTATCGTGCGCATGAGGCGTCTGGCTCCGCACTACGGGCGCTGCTCCGCACCAATATCGTAGGCACCAGCCCGCATTGGCAGCGGATTCCCGAAGAAATCTCGAGTTCCCATTGTGCACTCATCGATGCCGCCGCAAACGTTGGCACCCGCCCCTACAGCCGGAGAGCCGGAGAGAAGCGTGAACGCCGAACTCGAGCGTCCAGTAGCATGGTATGTCGGATCGTTCAGCATCGGATCTTTCACGAAGCTGTGCACGTCCTCCTGCGAAGCGGCCTGATAAGCGGAAAAGTCCCCGTAAGTCTTGCTGCCGATCTGCCATGTGGCTGGTGCGGCAGATGTTGGCCAATAGATGTTGTGGTCCAGCAGAAAGTCGGACGTGGTCTGAATCATTTGGGGAACAGTCGAATAAATAATGTTGTTCGCAAAAAGCGTGGGCCTCGTGCCGGTGTATGTCGTGCCCTTCGTGTTGAATGCCGGAGCATTTACCGCAGGATTCCAGTAGAGCGTATTGTTGTAGATCTGCACGCCATTCAGCGAACCGCCGTTCCACGTGTAGACAAAGATTTCGCCCTGAAATGCCCCTGCGCTCGACCGGCCGTCGTTCGAGCACACGTTGTAGCGAACAATGTTGTCCACGCTGGCCATGCCGTCCGAGCCAAAAACGGAAATACAGTAGCCCGCGGAATCGTGGCCATAGTTGTACTGAACGATGTTTCGATCGTCGTAGTAATCGATATCGAAGTCTCCGCCGTCCGTTTTTGCCCAGCTTCGGTTCTCATACGATTCGTTGTGCTCCACGATGCACGAGTGGCAGTACCACTCCCACAGGCCGTTCGGAGTGCTTCCGGTGCAATGCGGACATAGCCCGCTGCGGTAAACGACGTTGTTCAACAATCGGCCGTTGTTCACTTCTGCAATCATGATTCCGTCGCCATACACGTTGTAGGCGGTAGAATTCTGCACTGTAACGTCGGCTCCGAGGCTCTGCGGAGCCCCCGCGTCTCCCGTCCAAGCGCCGCCGGCCGAAACCATGACGCCTTCGGACGCGGTCGTATCGTGCGCCCTCACACCGTCCACCATTACATCGTTCAGCACCTCGTGCAGCCCGGTGGTTGAAATAACTACCTCTCCCGAATCGCTGCGCTTCGTCGAGACGTGTGTCGCGCCGTGCACGTTCAGGTTTAGAAGATGAATGTGACTTAGCATCGAATCTGGCCGATCGCCGGTAATGAATACGCCGTAGAGATCGCCGCCTACAACCTCGATGTCCTTGATCTCCCAGTATTGTTGGTTGAAGAGCTTCACCGCCTCTTCGTTTCGGCTTCCGTTCACAATTGGCATTGGTCCAATGCCGTAAGCATCCACGGTGATAGGAGCATTGCTGCCGCCGGAGCCTTGGGGATTGAGCGTGCCACGACACAAGGTCCCGCGCCTCAGGAGCAACTTATCTCCCTGACCTAGTGTTCTGGAGTTCGCGTCAGCAAGCGAGTTCCATGGATGCGCCTCCGTTCCATCACCAGCCGCTTTCGCGGAACAATCCAGGTAATAGGTGGTTGGACCGACAGGGGACTTCAGGCCAGTTCGGTGGGAAGCGGACTGCGCGATCGCCCCTAGGAGGAGCAAGGCGCCAAACAATCCCGCACAAGCAAACAGACGGGGCCGCTCACGGGGAGAACCTACAATCTTGTATTTTCTCATACTGACTTTAAGGACCGCATCGCGCACCTACGGATGTTATTCGCTAGCAGATTCAAGCAACTAGCCGGGCGGCGTACCTCGGCCGCCCAGTCTTAACTTCAATTTAGCGGCGAATGCCGAAAACGAACGGACAAATTGCCTATTGCCATCTCGGTCGTTGCCGGCTTATTGCTTCAGCCACCGCGAAGTACGGTTTCCGGGCGCTGTTTGTTCACCACGATTGCAGGTCCACAGGGCGCCCCGGTAAGGGATCGTCGAGACCGAATGGCTCAAACGACACAATGCCGTGCGTTAATTAGGGGCGCAGTTCGGAACGCCTTCCGAGCAGCCTGCCCCCAATGTGAATATTAGAACGTAAACCGGACGGCGAATTGCCCGCTTCGCGGATTGTCATTCACGCCAGTGACCTGTCCGAAGTTATTCGCACCTACCTGCGCGGAGACGCCTCCACAACCATTAATCGAATACGTATGGCGATTAAACAGATTGTAGAATTCTGCTCGGAACTGCAGGTTGAAGCGATCGCCAATCGGGAATAATTTCATAATACTGGCATTCTCGTTTGCGCTGCCTGGGCAGCGCAGTTCAGACACATCCGCCGGCCCGGCGCCCAGAGCAACGGGATTGACGGTGGGGTCGCTCGGTATCGGCGAGCTAGCCACAGAGCCGGGTATGTAATGCACCGTCGGCGGGTTCGGATTGCCCGGCGTTGTCGCCTGGAAGGCTTGGGGGGCGGTAGGACCACTGAATCCTGAGAGGTTAAAATTCGGATAGAAATTTCCCCAGAGAGGCCAATACGGATTGTTCACGGCGGCCTGGAATGGCTGTCCTGAGGCGTACAACACGATTCCGCCAAGTGTCCAGCCTCCGACAATACCGTTGACGATCTTGTCGTTGCCGGCTAGCCAGCGTTGCCCTTTGCCGAAGGGCAACTGGTAAGCGACGAAGCCCTTCACGATGTGAGTTTGATCGTAATTGGTCAGCGTGTGGGCTGCCTGGCTGAGGTTGCCAAAATCCTGCACAACTGTGTAATAGCCGTTGTACTCCGATTGTGCAGAGAAGCTGTCCCCTTCCTGTCGCGAGAGCGTGTAGCTCAAATCCATCGTCAAACCGCGACCAGTACGCTTAAGAACATCAATGATCATGGAATCATAATAGCTCTGCGCCAGCGGTAGGCCGACGTAATTGAGGTCGTAATAAAAGTAGTACTGCGCGGACCAGTTGGCGACCTGAGGGTAGGGCGCGATTGCCGCCAAAGCCGGTCCGTAGAAATTGTTGTACGGGCAGGTGATTCCGTTAACTCCTTGGCCCGTCACCGCAGTCCCTTGCGTCGAGCAGAAGATGTAATCGTTGTATGGATTCATTCCAGGGTTCGAATTCACTGTGTTCAGGAAGGTCGAGCTTGAAGGTTCGTCCCACGCGAGAGCCGCGTCTGGCAGGTGATGTCCGCGATTCCCGACGTATGCCGCCTCAATCCTCATGTTCGGCGTGATTTCGTACTGGGCGCCTATATTGAATTGGTCGGTGAACGCGCCCATGAGTGCATGCGAGTCAACCGAAACGAGTGGAAAAAGCGTGCTCGGGTCCGTCGCCTTGCTGCCCGGCTGAAGTACTCCCGGATATCCACTGTCCCAATCGAACGCGGAATTCGCGTTGTTCGTCCCACGGAAGCCGGGAGCGAATGCGTCCGGAACGCCGTCGAAGAATGGCTCCTGAGGTGGCAAGTACGCCAGTCCGAACGATCCGCGGAACACCCATTTGTTCCACGGAGAATACGCGACACCGATGCTTGGCCCAAAATCGTCCCAATACTCCTTCGTCTCAAAACTCTCGTCTGAGCCGTTCAAGTACTCCAAAGTTCCCGGCACATTGAGTGTCGGATCAATTGCGTTGAGATCGAAATTCGCCCAGTGACCGTATTTTTCGTGGTATGGGAACGTGTATTGCCATCGCAAGCCCAGTTCGAGCGTCAGATTCGAACGCAATTTGTAACTGTCTTGCGCAAATACGGACAGCCCTTTGCGGCGCCCATAGAGGTTGAAAGGCGTAGTTTCGCTGGCCGTTGTCACATCACCAAGCAGGAAACTGGCGAAACCGAACCCCGCTTGGCCCGTGTAGCCGCCATCGGTGGTGTTTGGCGTGAAATTAAAGTTCAAAACACCGGAACCCCCGTGGCTGTTGACCTGATACGCTCGGAACTCGCCTCCGAACGTAAGCGAGTGCCGCCCCTTGTTCCAAGTCACATTGTCACCGGCAATCGTTGTCGCGCCAACAAAATTACCCTGCCACGTATTCCCGATCCCCGTTGTTTCGTAACCATTCACAGCGCCGCCGAAGGAGATCGAAGGAAAATTATCCGCCCCCGTGCTGGTGAACCCCAACTGCGCGGGCCAGTTCGTTCCTGACGACGCAGGAATGCTGCCGTTCCAATACCAGTTATACGCGACGTTGAATATGTTCATGACATTTGGCGAGAAGACGTGGGATTCGCTCGCGCGCCATTGCTGACTCCGGACCATTTGCAAACGTGCGTCCGCGAGAGGACCTCCATCCGTTGTACCGGGTTGCCAGACGCCGCCCGAATCCAGTAGCGTCCGAGGCCGGTGGTCGTAGATCCAAGAGCCCGACAGCCGATCGTTTGCGGTGAGGTTGTGGTCGAGCTTGATCACCGCTTCATTCGGGGTCTGTGCCGGCGAATTGTTCAGTGGGAATCGATCATTACCATTCAGCCCGGGCTGCTCTGGAGCGTAGTCCTTCTGATAAATTGAAATAATTTTCTTCGACATCGAACTGAACATCGCCGTGGGAATCTGGTTTCCAACGAAAACCGCGCCCGGGTCAGCCGGATTAAAAATCGCGCCCTGATACACCGTGTTCCCGTACTTGTCTGTTCCGAGCACCGTGCTCGTATCGAGCAGCGCGCTGAAATCACCATTCAAAAAATCGGTGGTCGGCAATGATGCGCCAGAACCGAACCCGCCGAGCCGGAAATCCGTTTGCGTGTATCGCTCAAACGTTCCGAAGAAGAATGTCTTGTCGCGCCTAATCGGTCCCCCAACGCTACCGCCGTAATCCCACGCCCTGGCTTTGTCTTTGGGAAGTCCCAAACTGTCGTTCGTCCAGGTGTTTGCGTCTAGCAGTTCATTGTGACCGTAGAGAAAGCCACTGCCGTGAAAACTGTTGGTCCCGGATTTCAGCGTGAACGACATCACGCCTCCACTGGTGATTGCGCTCTGCGAATCGAGGCCACTGGTCTGGGCTTGCAGCTCCTGGACGGCTTCCATGCTTGGGCCCGTTTCCATTGAGTCACCCGGAATAGACGACGAAGCACTGGTTCCGTCAATGGTGTAGTCCTTCGTAAATCCCTGGGTTCCGTTCACGACCGCCTCGTAGGGGCTGCTCAACGGCGAGTACCCCGGCGTGATCGCGACCGCGAAATTCTCGACGAATCTTCCGCCGTTATAAATGCTAAGCGGCAAGTCCGTTACGACGTTGCCGTTCATGTTTGTACCGATCGTCGGCGTCTCTTTATCGAGGACTGGGGCCGATGCGGTTACCGTGACGGACTGCGCTATGCTGCCGATTTCCAGCTTTTCGTTGATTTGCGCCACCTGCGTAGACAGCAGTGCGATGCTTTGCTCGTTAACGGACTTGAACCCGTCCTTCTGAAAGCTGACGGAGTATCTTCCGGGGAAAAGGTTAAGGACCGAGTAGATTCCGTCGTTATTCGTGAGGCTCGTCGTCACGACGGCTGTGTCGAGATTTGTGGTTCTTATTGTGACGCCCGGAAGAGCAGCTCCGCTCGAATCCGTTACGGTTCCGGTGATCGACGCGCGGTTCGATTGCGCCAGCAGCGCTCCCGCGAAAACGAGCTGAATCAGACATAGCCACACGAATAGCTTGCGCATAGCATCTCCTTCGGTCCAAGCCGGAAGCACAGGGGCAGCTGTCGAGATAAACTTGTTAGCGTCACTTCCATCAACGCGGCACCCGACCGCGACTGATAAGGGCGATCCTCACGTTACGCCCTCGATCGTCTCAGCTTTAGGCGCGCACACCCACGCTCGCCGGAATACGTTTACTCTGTGCGCGGACATTATTCCCAAGTTTCTCGCATGTCAAGAATCACTTTGTCGGCGCAGCAGCGTCGCACGCGAGAGTTACGAGGCTGACCCGTGGCGCCGGCACCGCGGCTCCATCACACAGGTAAGGCCGCACGCGGTTTGACTCAATACCAGGCCGATTAAGAGAGTGCCGCCCTGTCGTACTGATATTTAATACTCAACGACATAGACGCGAGCATCGAGGCGTACTGGATTCTTCTCCGCGGAAGAGCAACGAATCGTGATGGGGTCGCTCGACGCAAAATCAGAGTGCTTGATTTCGCCTGCGCCCCAGGAAAGTCCGCTCCAGATTTTCTTGTCGTAGCTGATTGCGACGGGCAGGTCTTTATCGCCTTGTTTTGCCGAAATCTCGAGCACTTTACCCATGCTGGTTCCATTTGGAGGGCCGCCAGGCCAACTCCGCAGGACCTGCCCGTCCATTCCGCGCTGCTGAAAGATAATGCGCAGATCACCTTCGCGCGGCGGATGGATGCTGGCCTCGACTGCATTCTTTTCCGCAGCCGAAAAGTTTGCAGTCACGGGCGCAATCGACCTCGGAATATGAACATCTTCCTGTACGCCCAGGTCGTATTCGGCAGCCGCGTATCGTCCAAATCCTACGGCGGCCAATTGGCCTGGTCCCAGTGTGATGTTGTTACCCTGCAACGAGGGTAGAAAGCCAGCATCGCGGAAAATCACGCGCCCCTTGCTTAATGGTGGCTGCACACGCGAAAGCAGCGGCATTTCGATTGTGCGTACGGCCTGCGCCGGATTCATAACGGTATAGATCGCGCCGTCCACATCCACTGAGCCGAATCCGTACGGCTCAACGTCACCGGGAATGCCGCCGAACGTTTTCGTCCTTCCTTCGGCCTGCAAGGGTGCATATATTTTCTGAACTCGCGCGAACCAACGGACATCTTCGTCGGTCAAATATTCGAGATTGCCATGAATCGTGTTCACCCATCCGCCGCGCGAAGCCATCAGTAACAGCTCGCCTTTCCACGCGTGCGTCTTGCGGTAGTAGATTGTCCCCGTATTTCCGAACATTACGCTGGTGGGATCGATGCGCTCGAGCGGAACGAAACTCTGCTCGTAGCGCCGAACCATGTGGTCGCTGTAAATGTCCATCGAGCGCCAGAAATTCATTTCCGGCACGTCTGACGGCCGGGGATCGCCGGCATACAGCGAGTCGAAGACCTCGAGCCAGCGCAGATCGATTGGATTGCGAAACGGAAACGGACCGGCCGTCGATTCCAGGTCTCCGCCGAATCCGTTGAATGCAACCAGAACGATGTCGGGGTGCTTGGCGCGGAATTTCTTCAAAGCCCCTCGAAATGCGCCCTCGTTCTTCTCACGGATTTGATCCGCTGTAAGCGTTTTCGTCTGCTGTGGCGTGGCTGCTGCGAAATCCGCGAAATCGAATTCGAACATGCGAATGCCGCGGTCGTACCAATGCTGAAGGATATTCATCAGGTCAGGCAGAAATCCGCCCGCAGAGAACGAGGTTTCCCATCCGTTTGCGGCCAGCGAATCCTCCCACGCTGGGACGGGGTTGATCTTCACCAACTCGTTCGAACCGAACCACATCCCTGGTAGAATATGGTTTTCGCGGCAAGCTTGAATCCAGCGGTCCGGTCCATCCGGCCAGTTTGGTTTCCGCCACGTTCTGTATCCGCCGTCAGGCGCAAACCAGAACGCGTCCATCATGTAGTAGTCGAAGTGGACGCCGAATTTCCTGAGACGCAGCACCTCCTGCAGCTCTTTCATCGCCAGATCTTCGGTAAGCGGAATATTGTCCGAGAGCTCGTCGTAGGCAGACCAATCGTTGTAAACCCAAATTGGATCGCGGCGCAGCGGCGCCCCGAGCGCTTGCGGCGACCACTGCTGCGGCGTTTGCATCTCCAGCGTGGCGGCTGGTTGCTCGGAACTATGCGTCCTGACAGCCAGCGCACACGCGACCAGCAAAGCACCGACGATAAGTGCTGCAATTCGATTCGACAGGCCGATCGTCACCTTCAATCTCATCGAGTCGTGCTCAGACTTTCCTCCGGCTTGTTACCGAGCATCGTATGTTTCGCCCGGCCAATCATCGGTACGAAAAGGCGAAGCGGGTAGGCCTCCGGCATTGCACAGATTCCCATCGGGACTGTTTGCCCAATCGTACCGAACCGCAACAGGATCAGGCACATCGGGACTCGACACAATTACCGTGTCACCATGAATGCGCGCATCCGCCCAATGGAACTTTCTGTCTGCTCCGGCAATAGAAAAGCCTTTCAAAACGCCGCCACGCGCGACCAGTTGCGATCCAAATGAGCGGAATCCGATGCGGATTTCGTTTTTTTCTACTTTCATCGACTCATAGAGAGGCCCTGAATAGGCCGCCTTTTGGCCATACGTGGTTCCCAACGCCCACTGTGCGAGCCGATCCCCAACAGGCTGTTTTCTCGTCGGATGCAGATTCTTGGGATTGCCTACATCGATTGTCACGATCAGTCCCGTATTCGGCAGCGTCTTACTGGCCAGGAATTGCGCTTCGCGCAACTCTGCCCAGAGTGAATTGCCTAACTCCGGACTCGTTCCGTAGTTTGGCAACTCGACGATCAAAAAGGGAAAGTCTCCTTCGCCCCAAGCGGTTCTCCAGGTGTGAATCAAAGCGGGCAAGAGCGATCTGTACTGATATCCGCGCCACCCATTTCCCTCACCCTGATACCAGATCACCCCGCGAACTCGATACGGCTCGATAGGCACGATCATTCCCTCATACAATCCGGCCGGAGGGCGATCTGGATAGCCCACGTCTGGCATAGTGAGGACTGAAAATCCGTTGAGCGCCTGCATGGTCAACGGTTCTACGACGCCCCATCCTTCCTGTTTCAGATCCTTGAACCAGATCGTTACGGGCTTCCATTCGGGGGTCGCTTTGATGGTCGCTGATTCGTAGTTGTCGGTATCCGTTATTGTTGGTTGCAGGGCCTGCAAACGAAATTCGCCCTCACCCCGTGCCCAGAACCGCAGGCCGGAATAGCCGCTCAGGTCCGCCGTCTCGCTCTGCGGTTTGAGCGAAGCCTCAAGCCGCGCGTCATCCAATTCTGCCACGCGTCCGTTGACGCGTATGGCGCTTCCGTTACCGTCGCGCCCTGGTGAAACCATGCTGAATGTTGTCTGCGGGGCGTCTTTCCAACCGTACGTCCATATTCCACCCGTCGAAGTAGTCGACAGATTGTTATCGAAATCGCTCAGCATGAGAGGCTTGGCCGAACTCCCAGCCTCCGGCAGCAATTCGAAGTCGTCGAACTCAAGATCAACCGGCGCGGGCTCCGCTCCAAACGACCGCACGGCAGCAGGCGACGCATCCCACCGATCGAGAATTGGTTTCAGAATGGCGTTCGTGCTGAGCGATTCCGTGTCCGTCCATTCCTCGCCAGATGACCCCGGCCACGCGCTCTCGATGATCCCTACCGGGACGTGTAACGATTCTTCAAGCCGTGCCGCAAAAAAGTACCCCACCGCGGAGAAGCCCTTTGCCGCTTCCGGCGTACAAACCTTCCAGCTTGCGAGTCGAGTGTCCGCCTGCTGTGTGAGTGACACTCGTCCTGGCACGACAAACAACCGGACTTGCGGACGGTTTGCTCCTGCGAGAGCCTCGGCGGCATTTGCTGCACTGCTCAGCGCAAAAGTCATGTTCGACTGACCTGACGCCACCCACACTTCACCGATCATTACGTCCTTGATCTCGATCGTCGTCTTACCTCGAACTGCCAGAACGTACGGCCCGCCCGCCTCCATCGGAGGCAGCGTGACCTCCCATCGCCGGTCCGATCCGGCAACGGTCTCACCACTGTCTCGTGCTATCGCGACTTCGATTTTTTCGCCCGGGTCGGCCCACCCCCAAACCCGCATTCCCATCTCGCGCTGCAACACCATGTGGTCACTGAAAAGGTGCGGAATCGACGGATCCGCTTGCAGAATTCCGCTCGCGCACACGATCGTAACGGCAAGAACAATCAATCGCCCAACGATTCGTTGCGCGAGCACCCGGACGAGAACCGCCTTATTCGGAAACAATGACCAAGTCCCAAGGCACAAGCTTTACCGCCTGCCCTTTGTTGATCGGTTTGTTCGTCAGCAGCTCGACGCCATTCCCATACGGATACACGAACGACTGGTCATCGCCGGAGAAGTTGAAATAGTAATGCAGCAGCTTTCCTTGACGATTGCGGCCATGGCGGACCTTCACCGCCGGAGGCAAGTCCTGGTCCGGGCCGGTTAGTTCGGCTCGCTTCAGAACGCTTCGGATGATCTCACGCTGCAGCGCACTCGTGACATATGTCGCTTCGTAGGTGAGCGTGCCTTTCCCGTAATCGTTCTGCGTGATCCCTGGGAAGTGCCAGTACTTGTCTTGAAAAGACTCAACGACCTTCGCCGTGTCTGGCACGAGGAATTCCTGCCAGATCGAACCCTTGTTCTGGTCTCCGACGTGATAGGCGTCCGGCGCCAATGACTCTGGGGCGGCCAGATTCGTAAATTCCTGGTAATGAAAGCCGCAAGCGGCGCGTAGCGGCCCGGGTGCCACCACATCACGGACCGTCGAATGCTCGTCCGTAAACCCGCTCTTGAATGCCATCACCACCTGCCCACCATTCTTGACGTAATTGGAAATCGTGGCGAGCACCTGGTCGGAAGCGCTGTAGAGGGGCGGTATGAGAAGCACCTTGTACCGAGAGAGGTTCGGATCACCCGCTTGCACGTAGTCAGGCTCGACGTTCAGGTCATACAGCGCATCGTACATCTGGCGCATCACGCCGGAATAATCGACGTGGTCGCTGAACGGCATGTAGCTGATCGCGTTCGCCGAATCCGCGCTGAACAGGATGCCGACCTCATTGTCCTGCTTCAGATCGACGAGATCCGGTCCAATCCGCTTCAGTTCCGATGCCACACGTGCGACTTCGTAATACGTTCGGTTTGGCAACAGATCCTGCGAGAGAACGCCGCGCCAGTACGTCTCCTGGCCGTACGGCAGCGTGCCCCAGTGCCAGTACTCGACCATGTTCGCGCCCGCGGCAAGATGTGTGTAGACGGCCTCGCGAAGCTGGCCCGGATATTGCGGATATTGGGAACGCGAATCCCACCCGATCGTCTGCGCATTCGTTTCAGTCACCAGATAATTCGTATTCTTCAGCGACCGCGCTAGATCGCCCGAACTCCAGATTCCTTCGCCACTGAACCTCTTCTGCGTCTGAAAATATGGGTTCACCGCCACAATGTCGAGATTGCGCCCGATCGCCCATTGGTCCACATTCGCGTGGACGCCACCGCTGAAATCGGTCGTGATGAATTGGTTCGGCCGCTTGTACTCGGTGACGATCTTCGCCTGCCAAGCCAAATAGTCCGTCACGACGTCCTGCTGAAAATCCTCCCATTCGAGCTTGTAGCCGGGATTCAAAATGCCATTGCGCGGAGGAAGGTCGTCCCAGCTATTGACCAATTGGCCCCAGTAAGTGAGTCCCCAAATTCTATTGATGGTTTCCGGTGTCTTGTATTTGCGCTTCAGGCGTTCCAAGAACGCTGCATTTATGTACGGAGTTGGCACGCCGGTCGGATAGGTTTCGTTATCGATCTGGTATCCAATCACGGCTGGGTGATCTTTGAAGTGGCCGACGATCTGGCGGATCACCTCTTCCGCAGCCTGCCGGAAGAAGGGATTCAGAAAATCATAGTTTTGCCGCGAACCGTAATACCCGGGCGTGAGCGAAGTCGGGTATGTCGGTGAATACGGATCGCTCAACGGCGGCGCCGCGCCGTAATGCGTCACCAAGATGTCAGGATGTTCCTTGTACAGCCACGTCGGAATCGAATAAGTCGGAGTGCCGAGGATTGCCTTGATACCTGCCTGGTGCAGCCGATCCAACACGCGCTGCATCCACGCGAATTGAAAATCACCGTCCCGCGGCTCCCAACTGCTCCAGGTCGATTCGCCGACACGGACCACGCTGATGCCGGCCTTCTGCATCATGTCCACGTCTTTGTCGAGCCGGTCGTACGGCATGTATTCGGGGTAGTACGCTGCGCCGTAGAGAATCGTCGGCATCTTGTCCGGCGCGAATTGCTTCACGGGCGATTGCGCTCCGAGGCTGCACGCCAGCACAGCAAAAAAAGCGAGACAGACCCAAGTAGAGCGACTCAAGCACCCTCCTGTGTATACGCACACTCGCAAATTCAACTAAGAAATCGTTTGCTGCAGCCCAGGAGCGGTATACGTGCGCAATGCCTTCCTGTCAATCGCTATTGCATGCTGCTGCGCGAGGTGCAGCAAGGTTGGGCTGCTCTGTCGAGGACACGGTTACACACATAGGCTCTGCGACTTTTATGTTGCGGAGATGTCATCGTCGTTTCCGATTTGAGTCCCATTCACGGCTTGCTCGAATAGAAAAGCCCCATCGCCAACAGCTCACGAGACATGCATCGGACCGTGAGCAAGTTCCTGGACTTCGAGAGAACTCAGCAAAGGCTTCAACGGTTGCAAGCGGAATTGGAACTTTCGCCTGACTGACCCGAGGTCCGGGATAGCTACGACAAGGACCGGTCGTATCGGTGGGAAGAACCTGCCGGCTAAAATGCGAACGGTCCTCGCGGGGGGGATTCGTGCTCTGGTTTTGCAGGCCGTTAAGCACCTGTGGGCGGGAGCCGGTGGTGTGACGGTGCCCCTCCCGCCAACGACTTGCAGGACCGACCGTTTGGGCAGTTGTCGGATTGCGACTGGGCTTAGCTCGGTCGCCGACTGCAACGTCCCATGCCAAGATGCTTGCGTCATCCTCCGTGGGAGATGGAAATGGCGGGTCCGTGATGTTGGCTGTTATCTTCGTGCTGTCGCCGGGCCGCCCCTTGCACTGCGCCAATCAGTTCCGTTTCATCAACGAACACGACGCCATTCGAGGTTAGCAGCATCCCCTTGCCGCAACGCTGCAAGAAATCCACCCCCACTGCGGCAGAGACGTGCTCGGAAATGGAAATTAGCCCGCTCACAAATGGGTCTCCGTCTAGAGCAGCAAAACCATAGGCGAGGGGCACAGCATCGGACACTTTCCCGTTCGCCAGGATGTAATTCGCAGTTGTGTGTGATTTCAAGCCAAGGAGAGTCGCCGCAGTCAACGGCAAGGATACAAACCCGCTAAATCCCGTATCAATCAGAGCGGTAAGCCTGGAGCCCGTCTTCCCATCTGCTGACACAACTATTTCGACGTAGGGATGTCCGAACTGCTCCAGACGCACTGTGTTAACCGACACTGGTTATGTACCAACCGGCGTCGAAGGCGGCCGGACGCCCGACGCGGATTAAGTGAAAGAACCCCTCGGAGTCCTTTTCCAGAGCCACGCGAACTGCATCCTCAGCGCTATTGGACACTGTGGCCTCTTCGGTCCTCACATCGATAGCCACGAACTTGCCCGGGAACTTTTCGACAAACTCCCTCTCGTACCGCTCTCGATAAATGCTTTCGCCGCGCTGGGCGATTTCTTGGGTGGTGGGAGTTGAATGGCCTTTCTTTCCGTCACTCATTTCTGAACAACCTCTTTGGCTCTTAAAATTCTAGCACTTCGGCCAAAGCACGGAGTTCCGGAACTCCTCTTTGTGCTTACTTTCTTCTATGTGTGCCTTACGAGTCAGCATTGGTCCGGCAAACGATTCCCGGACCATGGTGCAAACGAGCCCTTTTGTTGGACGGTAGATGGTTTCCGCAGTCTTTTGGGCTAACGTTTGCGGCGTCGGAGTCGGCGTTGCACCGCACGCGGTCGGAGACGGCTTTCTGGCCCCAAGTTAAGGTCACTGCGCACAAAAAATCACTAGAGTTCTGCGCGACAGGTGCATGCGTCTCCCTCCCAAGCCGCTCCTACCTTGGTTGAGGCAATTCCTCGCGGAGTAAACAGCTGAAAGCACACAAAAGTACTGCAGAAGTGACGCAGTCGGCACCCGAAACCCGCCCCCGATGGCAGCGTGGGCGTGAGTAACTGCCCTACAGGTGGACTAGCGTAATCGCGAAACGAGGCTCCAGTACTCATCGGTCGAGCGTTTCAACTCGTCGGCCAATCTTCGCCGCTTGTCATCGAATCCGCTTGCAGTAGAACCTTCCATATAGGCCAGAAGCTCGCCACGAGCACGATCCATGCATTCAGCTGCCTCGTCCACTTCCTTCAAAGTAATAGCGCGAGGCGTTCCATGGTCCATCGATTCGATCCTGCTAGCTGGTGCGTTTCGCCCATCGAAAGAGTTTTTCAATCCTAGTTCTAATGGAGAATCGCTCCGCAGCCTTTCTGCTCTCGTGGTAGACAAATCTCCCCTCCTTGAAGCTGTATAGTCGCGCGTGAACAAAGCCTTCCATAAACCGCTTCGTGATTTGGTCAAAATATATCCTTCGGGATTCCGCAAAGGGCAGAGCCGTTTCCGATTCAAAAGTCGTCGCAAGAAACTGTGATTTTTGCTCACACTCGTCCCACCAACCGTGTCGCTCTACAACGCTGTGCGTTCCCAATGCGCCGGTTTGCAGGGTAATCAAGTAAGCTTCGGTCTTCTTCGTGTCCGAAAGCTCCGAAGGATGGTGCTTGGTGAGGATTATCGGGTTCCCAGTTATCTGTGCTCCTTCGATACGCAAATAAGCTCCACTTGAAGACGTCGATTGTGCCAGAAACGTCCTTTTGGCGTGCTCAACACACGCACATCCGGCAGCGACTGAATGAGGGACACAAAATGGTGCACGGAAGGAATACTGTCAATGCGTACAAATACGGATTGCGAGTTGTCGCACAGCTCGGCTTACGGAAACCCGCGGAAAGAGACGCGGAAGACTGAACCAGCAACGGAACAACTTCTCGCGCCGCGAACGGAAGCCGTTTTCGCTACTCGTATAACGCTTGGACACGGGTGGCGTGTCTGATTCTTGGGGGCAACGGAGAGCGAAAAACACCTCTATCGAAGGGGTCTCGTGAAGCTCTGTGGACGGTTCGCGAGAACGAGCGGATTTGACGTCTTGCGCGTCTGCGCTGGACTATCGGACACCCGTCACTTCGTTCAGCAAAACTGTCTGACGCCCCGACTGGCGGCCACTGTACCCTTACCGTCAGGTCTGACAGTGGTGGGCACGCGCACGTTCTGCTACGCTGGTTCTTTGGAGGGGAATCGTGGGCTCGATGGCCTGCGAATACAGGATTTTCGAGCGTCTGCCTGATGGCACTCTCGTGCCACATGGCTCGGTGTATGGGCTAGTTGAGGCGCTGCAGCGATTGTTCGCTCTTCGCACAAGTACTTCGAGTTTGGACCATCAATTTTTCTCGGTCTGTTCACCCGCCCTTAACTGAAATGGCGAAGCGGATCGAACTGCGAAAAGAATTCAACTTCTAACCAGAAATTCTAAGATCACCGCTCCATTTTCTCCACGCCGGTCGGCAATCGCGCTCGTTTCATCCGAACAAGATCGCAGCTGCCGCGCATGCACCCAGAATCACGCAGGCTGTGATACACAGTCCCAGGGAAGCTTGATTTTTCGTACAGCCCACTGGCTATGAGGGAACGTCCGGTACATTGCCCTGCGTCCGAAGTATTTTTTCCTTACAGTAAGGAACGCACCCTAGTACACTCTCCGCTAAGTGTCTAGCTCTCGAGACTGATCGGACCCACGCGGGAAAGAGCGCAGGGTAAGCATCTCGTGTGGAGAGCAGCAGTTCTGGGACGCGAGAACGTCTGGCGTCGAGTGTATCAATCAATCGGGCTACAGAACTGTGGTCGTTCTGGTGCCATTCTGGCGGAATCTGCTGGACCGCCCATTCCAGGAAGCCTCGGTTGACTTGGCGATCCAGCCGCTCAAGCCAAGGATCAAAGTCACTGAGTCGTTCTATGTTTGAGTAGACCGACGGCGTTAAGACGTAGACTCCGTATTTTGCTCCAACACCAAAATCCCACCGCGGGCCGCCGAAGCAAAATCCCTGATCAATCATCAGAACACGATACGAGCCTCCGACCGCCCGTCGAACAAGTGCGACCTGGCGGTCGTCAGCGTTAGCCGCCCACTTGTCAAAAACGAGCATGCCGGCGAAGTCCGAAATGTTATCGACTTTACTGATCAAATTGCTGGGCACGAACTCTATTGGCTGAGCGAGTTGAGAGTGTAAGTTTTCATCTCGTGGAAAGCGGGACCCGAAACACAAACCCGCCCGACACGGGACATGCCCATGGTCGAGTTGGATCGCCATGTCCTTCGAGTGTCGAATTAGCTCATATGGCACAGAGACCAGGGCCGGTTCCGGCACAGGGAGACCAAGTTTACGTGCGAGGAGCGTTCCAAGTAATTCGTTCGCTAGAATCCTTGCACCCTGAGGATTGTTCGGAAACTTAACGACGTAATATTCCCCGTTTGAGCATCGCAGCAATTGTGACTGAGAGCAGCCTCGCATCCGCCGAATCGACTCCAGTGCGGTGACGGTAGTCACCCGCTGCTTTTCCGTGATTTCGATTCGTCTCGATTGCCGGACGTCGGTTCCCCAACCAAGATGCACACCAGGTGCAATAGACATCGGTTTGTCCTCGGACTCTGGAAGGGAAAATAGACTGCTCTTCTATTGTGGCTCTTCGGTGGGGACCTGCGTCAGAGCCAACCATACCTCTTTGAAGGCTGGGGGCCGAGAGGGATTATTCCCCGTTGGGGCCGGCCAAACTCAGCCTGAACCAAGACGGCACAGTCTATATAAAACACGCTCGTCGTACGATACAAGCGTAATTAAGGTTGGTTTTTTCGCGGGTGCTTTACTCGTAACGAGAGTGTCGCACCAGATTATTAAGCCTGAGTTCTGAAGTTCCAGATTGGAACACCCAAAGCCTTATGCTTCGCATTCAGGGACTGGCCGCTACATGGTACCAGATAACCCCTGGGTTTCCGAGCAAGGTGAAACGTGATGAAGGACAGCGTCTGGGGCGGCCCACAGTAGCGTGGGCGAACTGACCCTCTGTACGCAATTCGGGCAAGGTCTCAGAGGTTCGACTCAACTAAACCATCTTGAACCAGCCTATCATTGCGGAGTTTGTCCCGAATGGGAGGCGGCTCACATCACCGCACCGGAGACACGCGTGCGCTTCCTTCGGAAGCTGGTTCTTGAACAAGAGCATGTGCGCTTGGGTAAAGAGTCGGGTCCTGAATGAAGATTGGCGTTGCAAAGAAGCGATTTCCGCTGATTGCATTTCCCGTAAATCCCATTCCCTTAAGAATTCCAATTCCCGCATCTGTGATAGTGTTGGCCTGGACTGTGTTCGCATTGCCTTCGACAACCACAGCCGCTTGATCGCTATGGGCGATGCGGTTCTCACGAGCCTCGTTCTTGTCTCCTGACAATACGATCCCGTCCAAAACCTGAGAATTGAATACTTCGTTTTGATCGACCCTTGCTTTCCCCCCACCGATAAAGATACCAACTTGATTGGTACCCACGACATTGTCCCGCACCTCGACGCCGTCTGACTGAAAAACGAGAATACCCGTCGCACTCGATTCGCACTGCTGGAGAGAGAGACACGACGACCACACATTGTCGGTGGCGATGTTGCCATCAACCGTTCCTTTGGCTCCGAACCCGACCTGAATCCCATTTTGTGCCGCGCCGGGAGTTGGGCCGATCCCGGTAACAACATTCCCCCGAATGGCAACCATCGTACCGTCATCGTTGGCCGTGATTCCGTTCTTTTGGTACGTTTGTACGCTGTTGTCTTCGATCCTGAGACTCGAGCTATTTCCGGGCGAAGTCTGCACCTCAATGCCATTTCCGCTCTGACAACCATTCAGGCTGGCGGACAAACTCATACGGCGTATCGCATTGTGCCTTATGTTACCCGACGCGTCCTGATACAGAATGCCGATCAACCGGGGCGAGCACTCGGTGATCTCGTTGTTCGCGCCGTCCAGGATGAAGCCTTCAACGTCGGCTTGGGTGTCTTTCACAAGAAAAATGGCGGCTAGCGCTTCGCCTGAGGTCAGGTCAGTGCCATTGGCCGTAACGTTACTCGGCATCACGATGGCTCCGCTGTCGGCCTCGATGTGGAGAGCCTTGTCGACCACTACCTGTTCGGCGTACATCCCCGCGCACACACGGATGTCGTCACCCGGCTGAGCCGCGTCCACCGCGTCGCCGATAGAATGGAAAGTCGCGCCGGGACATTGATTTCCACTGCTTACGACAATGTCCCGTCTGGGTAGTGCGTTTTGAGCAGCAGACACGGGCAGCGTAAACACAACGGGCGACAGAAGGAGTGACACAACGCCAACGAATATTTTCATCTGTATCTCCGGTGGGCAAGTACGTAGCTTCGCAGGGTTGGGGACTTCGAAGCTTCACCGGCAAGAGTACACCAAATCATTGCCGATTCAAGCGCGGAGTCTGGTGCCACCCAGTCTGAATC
>JBOGNK010000001.1:0-6879 GCA_050747085.1 Candidatus Acidiferrales bacterium | reverse complement strand
CAGCAGCATGCTGCGCCCGCCGCAACCCGTTGCGCGTGAATTGCATTCCGGCGATAATTTACTCACGAAACTGCGAGGAATCCCACAATGCCGATTTACGAATATGTTTGCAATCACTGCGGCCAGCGTTACGAACAGATCGTTATGAGCAAAAGCCAGGCGATTGCCTGTCCCAAGTGCGCTAGCAAAAAGCACACCCTGCAGCTCTCCGTCTTCGCCGCGCCTGCCAATGGAAATAAATCCACCGCCGAATCGTCGCCCTCAGGCGGAAGTTGCGGCTGTACCCCTCACTCGTGCGGCTGCCATTAGAGCCGCGCCACTGCTCGCGATGTTGTTCTGCTATTTGCGAGGCACTTCGCTCATCAATTCGATCACGTTTCGGTCGGGGTCGCGGAACGCGGCGAGCCAGAAATCGTGCTTTTCCAGCTTGGCCACCAGCGTCGGCTTGCTCTCGAAGGTCACCCCGCGGCGCTCCAGTTCATCCGCCGCGCTCTGAATATCGTCCACTTTGAAATACAGGATTGGCCGGAACGTCTCGCCGTTCGCCTCGGGCAGCCCCAGCATCAGCCGAACGCCAGCGCAATCAAAAAACGCGAGATTGGGCACGCGAAACAAGAATTTCAGGCCCAGAACGTCGCGATAAAAATCGATTGAGCGATCGAGGTCCGTAACGGTGATTCCGATCTGCCCGATCTGCCCAAGCTGCAACGCCGAATCCTGAGCCGCCATTTCACACCTCTAAAACTCTTTTATAGAACGGAAAGCTCTCTTACGAGAAACGCAGCGCTTGCAGCAAGGTTACGCTGCGTCGGGCTGCGCGGTCAATCGTGCATCAATAATCGTCGGCTACCTGGCGGCCCGACGACAGTAGGGGCGAGTCTCAGGGCCGCCCAGAAGCATCTGGGTCCTCGTCACGCAAGAAAAGCTCGCACCCCCGTCGTGCCGCGGCTACACTACCGCCCATCGAGTTCACGATCGTGACGGAGGGGGTTGATGCTCAAGCACATGAAGGTCGTAATCGCACTGCTTACAATCTGTTCGGCTGCTGCATGTGCCGCGCCGCTTTTCGCGCAGGCGCATGGCGGAGCAGTCGGTGCGCAGCAAGTGTTTCTTGCGAAGCGTGCGGGCAACTACACGCGGGTCATAAAATTTGTGGGACAACCCGGCGAATGGAAGGGAACGTCGAAAATCTCCGTCATTCTTGGCGGCCGATTCATCATGGAAGAAAATCACGACGAGGTCATGGGCCATCCCGTGGAAGGAATTCGCATCCTCGGCTACGACGACGCCAACAAACACTACGAAATGATTTCGATGTACACGATGTCGACGGGCATCACGAAGTTTGTTGGCACAAGCAACGATAGCGGGCGAACGGTGGAATATTCGGCGGCGTCTTCCCAGCCGCAAGGTCAGGCACCGCTCCACGCTCTGATTCGCCAGATGAACAGCGACGAGTTTGTGGTCACGCTCTCAACGCGCGGCGCCGACGGCAAGTTTTCACCATTTCAGGAGACCACCTACACCAGGACGAAATGATAGGTGAATTGATTTCATTGCTCCGTCCGAAGAAGAGCGATGCGAGTCGAGGTAGATTTAGAGCGGTTGCACTTGTCGCGACCCTGACCGTGTTCTGTGTCGCTGGTCGGCGTGTAGCGGCGGCCCCGCCGCACGCATGCGATCTGCCGCAGGATCTGCAACAGCAGATTACAGCAAAATTTGCGGATATGAGGGTAGTTAACCTTCCCGATTTGAACGGAGATGACAGAGGATTCTTCGAAAAGGACCACGGCAAATCTTGTCCCGGCCTTGTTAAAGTTGATTTCTATGGGGATCACCGACCCACGCTCGCCCTAGTTCTTACGGGCGGAGACGGCGTAAGCAAGCATGCGGAACTCGTTGTGGCGCACGAGCTACGGGGAAAGTGGAAACTTACTGGTCTCGACTCGGGCGACCCAAGTCCGGACGCCTCAGTGGTCTGGAGCCAGCCGCCGGATACATACACCGACGTGTACGGCAACAAGACGATACGAGCGACCCGGTCTGTGATCGTATTTTGTAAGTATGAATCGTGGGCGATTCTCTACGCGTGGACAGGAAAGCGCGTCAACAAGATTTGGATCATGGATTGACCGCATCACAGGGGAATCACGTACGCGACAGGAAATTACGCGCGAGGAAGAGCAAATTCGCGGGGCGCTCGGCTAGGCGGCGCATGAACCACGGGAACCAATACGAGCCATAGCAGATGAAGGTCCCGCTGCGATATCCGTCGCGCGCAAGGCGCAGTCCTTCCGCACGCTGAATTCCGTAGAGCATCTGAAATTCGAGCTCGTCTTTCGCCATCCCTTGCGACGCTGCCCATTCGCAGATTCGAGCGATCAGCTTGCGGTCGTGCGTGCCGATTGCCGCGCGAATTCCTGCGCGCCGTGCAGCGGTGCCAAGCAGCATTTGAGCAAGCCGGAAATAATTCTCATCCACGTCAACTTTCCTCCCAAAGGCGATTTCCGGCGGCTCGTTGTAAGCGCCTTTAACCAGACGAATTGCCACGCGTTCCGCGATCAGTCTCTCGATATCCCGCTCCGTGCGGAATAAATACGCCTGCACGCACACGCCGACGTTCGGGGCGGTCTTTTGCGCACGGCGGGCAAACTCGATGATCGGATCGACGTACGGGCTCTGCTCCATGTCAATCCAGATTATTTTGTCGCGAGGAACCTGCGCCGCTATATGCAGGAAGTTGTCGAGGCAGAACTCTTTGTCCAAGTCGAACCCAAGTTGGGTGAGTTTGATCGAGAGATCGCTTTGCAAGCCCTGCTCGCGGACTTTTCCGAGAACATCCAAATAGTGTTGTGTAACAGCGGCCGCTTCGGCGCGATCCGCGACGTTTTCGCCCAAGTGGCTCAGAATCGTCTGCAGGCCGTTTCGTTCAAGGCGCTGCGCCGCTGCGAGTGCGTCCTCCGCGTCTTCACCGGGCATGAACCGCTCCACGGTGCGTCGTGCGAAGCCGTAGCGCGGAATTCGCTCACGCAGCCACGAACTCTGGGAAGCGTGTAGGAGGGCCCTCCGTAGCGGTTTCATCGACGATGCATTGTACGGGAATCGCGAATTCCCTGAGGCCAATTGTTAGGCAAAGAAAGATCCTCGCGTCGCTCAGGATGACAGTTCTCTCCCCGTGCCGTGAATCAATGAGACGAAGTGAGGACTTTGATGAACCGATAGTAGAAATCGAGGCCTTCGTAAAACGATGCGACCGGGATGCGCTCATCGCGGCCGTGCGATCGGTCGTCGTTAATGTCTATGAAGACTCCGGGAACGCCATAGGTCGGAATCCCGTATCCACGCGAGATCGCGCCGTCACTGGCACCTGCATCCATAACAGGCACCACGGGAACGCCCGGCCACATCTCGTTAATTATCTTTTCCAGGCCGTTCATCACGTCTGGACGCAGCGGAGAGGGCGCATTCGGCTTCGGCCCAAGCCCGGAATTGTCGACGTAAGTCACGCTGATCTTCGGCTCGTCGAGAACTTTTACAAGCTGCTGCCGAATCTCCTCCGGCGAATGACCCGGGAAGATCCGGCAGTTGACTATGGCGCGCGCCAATCCCGGCAATGCGTTGTTCGCGTCGCCTGCATCCAGGCGTGTCGCGACGCACGTCGTCCGCATTCGCGCGTTGTAGAAAGCCTGCGCCGAAAGGCGTTCGACGGCCGCGTGGTCCGGTGGCGTTTTCAGAATGGCTTTCATGTCCACACCGTCGTGACCGCCCACAATATCCGCTTCTTTCGAGAAATAGCCCCGCGTCACTTGGTTCAGCTCGAACGGAAACTGATAATGCTGCAGCCGGGCGAGCCCATCAGCCAGTTCGTAAATCGCGTTGTCTGGAGTCGGAAGCGAACTGTGCCCGCCTTTGTTGCGTACCTCGAGCTGGAAATCGGCATAAAGTTTTTCGCTCGCCTGTATGCCGACGAGAAGGCGCTTCCCGCGATCCATCTCGAAATCGCCCGCATCAGGATTCAGGATGTAATCCGCATCGACGAGTTTGCGATGCGTCTTCAGAAGCCAGTCGACGCCGTTGTACGAGCCGCCTTCCTCATCGGCGGTTAGCGCGAGAATGATGTCGCGATCCGGCTTGTAGTGTTCCTTTTTCAGGCGGATAAAGGTGGTTACGAAAATTGCGTCGCCATCTTTAACATCTTCCGTGCCGCGGCCGTAAAAGTACCCGTCCTTTTCAATAAATGTGAACGGATCCATCGACCAGTCCTGGCGAAGCGCTTGCACCACATCGAGATGGCAGATCAACAGGATCGGTTTCCGAGCGCCAGTTCCATGGATGCGCGCCACCATGTTGTATTTGCGCGGATTGGGTCCCAGCACCTGCACATCTTCAGCTGGAAATCCGGCGGCGAGCAGACGCTGCGCCATTGCTCTCGCGGCAGTGGTCACATTTCCGGCAGGCGTATCAGTCGTATTGATTTCGACAAGCTGCTTGAAAATCGACCGTCCAAGCTCTTTTGTAGCGTTGTCCACTTGCGCGTGTACGATGGCTGCCAACGCCAGAGGCGCCAGCGCCAACGTCAGGAAATGGCGACGGAATTTCATGTGGACCCCCGAAGAGAAGACCGGCAAAGCCTACCAAACGCGCCCGATTCCCGCCAGCACGGGCCGCAACGATCGAATCGCGGGGGAATCAGAAGAGCGGCGGTGCGAACGGTTTGTCCGAGGGCGACTCCAAGATGGAGATCGCGTAGCGATAGACCGCAAACTTCATAGCCATGCTGATTTGGTGTATGCCCACCATTTCGCCAAACGCCGCATGCACCTGATGCGCCTTAGCGTCCGGAAGAACGCCGATGAGCTCGCCGAATCGATTTTTGGCCTTCGTAAATTCCAAACCCTCGTCGGGCGTGAGCGGCGGATGCAGATCCTTTTGCTGATATTCGCGGTAGAACTCATACCGAAATTGCTTCTGGTACAGATGCGCGTAGGAGATTTTCGTAGCGTCCGGCGGCGTTTCTGCGTCCGCAATCGCCGTTCGCGTGAATGCCTTCACTGCGTCTTCAAATCCGGCGAAATCTGTTAGGGCGTTCTTGGGCGGACCCGCGCGCTTGTGTGTAAGTAACGATGCGATTCGATCCGTCCGTTCTTCGTAACATTTCCCGTAGACGTCCACCCCGCGAATTGTTTGTTCAGGGCTCGAGCCGGCCTCGCCCTGGAATTTCGTGACCCAATCCCTCGAGCTCATCGCAAGAATCTGCGGGCAAGTCAACCCCAGCCGATCCGCACTAGAGGCCGCTGGTCCGCGTCGATGCGGATGCTGCGCCTGCGGCAGCGAGGGCTGAAGCATTGCGACGAACGCGAGGCTGGCAGCGAAGAGTTTCATTTCTTGATCCGTGTGCGATGTGCTGCGCGAGAGTTTCGCGCGAGCGAAGGTGCGCGCTTCGGGCCGAGCAAGGCGGGTTCGAGCAGCGCGTCAACGATCCGGTCGATGCGCCGACGGCGGGCGGCCGGCGACTTTGCGGAATCGAAATACGTAATCATGTGCCGTCGATGCCCTGGTGCCAGCTCCCGAAACGCCTGCCACGCCTTCGCATGACTCCTCAAGCCGGCACGAAGGTCAGCAGGGACAGCCAACTCGCGCGATTCGCGATCGAGGCGAAGTTCGACGCCAACCAAGTCGCCCACATCGGCGTGCGCGGCTTTCCGCAGCCCGGCGTTGATTTGCATTCGAAAGCGTCCGGCGCCAGCCGGGACGAGCATCGTCCGCGCGCGCGCTCCATTCACAATTGCGACCACCGGAATGTATTTGCACAGAGGTTTTTTGCCGGGCGGGACAGGACGCCCATAAAGTATTTCGCTCGCCAACTTGCGCGCCACTTCGTCTGGCACGTTGACGTGCCGCATCATCCAAATTCGATAGATGGTCGCCTGAAACGGATATCGTTGCTGAACCATGGAAGCACAGATTATCCGACAGAAATGGACCTGTCGCCCCCATTTCGGTAACTGAGCCTTTGCCGGAACGCATCCAGCCTTGAAGAATTGCCGCCCGGACACGTGTCTGCTTCGGCGTGACGGTCTACAACATGATCTCCAAGCGAGGAGAATTGAATTTCGAGAGGACTTGCTTAGCGAAGGAATGGTCGGGACGACTGGATTTGAACCAGCGACCTCACGCACCCCAAGCGTGCGCGCTACCAGGCTGCGCCACGTCCCGACGGTGTAAAGCGCCTATGAGCGTATCACTCGTGTTCGAGGAGGGTCAAGATTGCGAGCAATTCCTCGTGCAGATCGAGCAGGAATTTCTGTTGCGAGCGTGAATTTGTGGCTACCTTGACGGACTTCTCTTCCGGCGCATTTTCATTCGCGTTCGCCTGGTTCGAAAGGTGTTTGCGCGCGCCGGCGATCGTAAATCCTTCTTCGTACAGCAGGCGTTTGATCTCGAAAACCATTTCGATATCTTCGCGCCTGTACAGCCGGCGTCCGTTCGGCGCCTTCACCGGTTGCAGCATGGGGAATTCGCTCTGCCAGAAACGAAGGACGAAGGGCTTGGTCGAGGTCAGGCGCGCGACTTCGGCGATAGTAAATAGACTCTTGTCAGGAATTTCCTGAGCTGTTTGCGCCACACTCGCCATTCGCCGGTCTAACCTTCCCTGGTTTTCTTTCTCTGTCGTATCGTAGGCCGTTTTGTGGCGATGTCAACCCGATTGAATTGCGGCCCGCTCGGTTTAAATTTCATGATCGTGACACCGGGGTCTCAGGGTTTGATGATTCAAAACTCTGACACGAAAAACGGGTTTTGTGGCACAGCATTCTGACTTGTTGTACAGTGAAAGCCTGCCTTGCCGGTTCCCCGGTAGCTCAACGGTAGAGCATTCGG